>JBDTVL010000102.1:0-7387 GCA_040007215.1 Flavitalea sp. | reverse complement strand
CCCCAGCGCATATATACCTTCTTTTGAAATGCATAATGAAGAAACAGGACCTGAAGTTCCAATGATCTTTTTCAACTGCCCCTGCTGATCATAGCGGAAAACGCCGTTCCAGGTTCCCATCCATACCGACTCGTTGTCGGTAAGCGTCGCATAAGCCGGTCCCTTATCAGCGTCATCAAAAGGGCATGACCATGAGGCGGAGCCTGACTTTTTCAAAAATATGCCCGCCGCAGTAGCTGCCCATATCCCGGATTGTTTATCTACGGCTATGCTTCTTACATCATTTTCTTCTGCGGCATTTCCAACTTTAAAAGCTTCATGGTATTCCTGCCAGAAAGGACTATCGGTAACGGACAACTGCTGCGATTGTGCAGCGCCTATAAAAAAAAATAAAATAATAGAGAGCCTGTAATGCATTCGAATGCTATTTAATGCGGGAAATAATATCATACTTGTTTGCTTAATTAAAAAGGGAATAAGAATGCAGTTTTTTCAGATCTTCAAAAAGATCTTCTTTTTATACAGAATATAAATAGGTATAAAACACAGCAGGCAATATAAGAGCGCCCAGACCAGGGAAATGATCTCGGGCTGAATACCGGTAGAGAGCGCCGAATGAATAACGCGCTCGTTGAGCGTTATTCCGTTGTCCCATTTGAAAAACAGGATATCATAAAAAAATTCGGCGGAGATATAGGCGGCTATGGCATTAGAGCCATAGATGATGAAAAATTTCGCCCATCGCTTGTATCCCAGCACATCCACCACAAAATATAGCGAGGCCAGCATCATAGCCGACAGGCCCGCGGTATAAAGCACAAAGGAACTGGTCCACAGATTTTTATTAATCGGGAAGAACCAGTTCCATCCGTTGCTGACAGCGAAAGCGCTAAAGCCTGCAAGGAATAGCCAGATGATCTTATGTTCAATACTCATCTTCATTCTCACCAGACTGCCCGCAAGCATACCCAGTATGCCGGTAACAATGGCCGGAAAAGTGCTGAGAACGCCTTCGGGATCCCAGGTTCCCTGCCACATTCTTCCGGGAAGCACTAAACTATCTAACCAGGCGGCGAGATTCTTTCCGGGTTCCAATATGGCATAACCATAACCCGGCACTGGCACGGTAGTCATCACTATCCAATAACCAACGAGTATAATAGCGGCCAGCCTGGCCTGGAATCGCCAGGTGGAATACATGTACAAAAATCCGCAGCAGGCAAAAACAACGGCAATGCGTTGCAGAACGCCTGTATACCTAAGCAGTGAAAGATTAAAAGAGGGAAGAATACTGAGGAATACGCCCAATAAATAAAGCGTAATGCTCCTGGTGAATATTTTTCTCGCCATTTGCTTTTTCGGAACGCCGTTTGCCAGTTGCTTCGCAAACGAAAGCGCCACTGAAACGCCAACGATGAAAATGAAAGAAGGGAATACAAAATCTGTGGGCGTTATGCCATGCCATTTAGCATGTAACAGTGGCGCATAAACGCGATCCTCTATTCCGGGATCATTAACGATAATCATTGTCGAGATCGTTAACCCTCTAAGTATATCCAGCGCAAGTAAGCGACCCGGTTTTGGCAAATCCGGCGGAACGGCATTCTCTTTCATGTCGATGATTTTAATGGTAAGACGGAATAACCATACAGGTATTGCCAAAACTGTTCATTATCCTAACGCCATTATCTCCCGCGGCTTCCACGAGTTTTTCAATAGGATCCACTACCTGCAGTTCGCAGCGTCCACCCGATTGCCTGGCGCTCTGAAGAATAATTATTTGGTCGGCGGTCCATGATTTTCCAGGGCTTGAGCCTCCGCGGATAAACTGAAGCGCTTCTAATCCCACCGTTGCGATCTTTGAAAGATTTTCGGATAATCCGGCAGCTTCCTCCAATACAGGCGAGTTGCGTAATGTTTTCCTGAAAGCCGAATCATTGTCTTTCCATATCATCAACTGATCAGTAATCTGTCTTTCCAAAGCTGGCGTTCTTTTGTCCAGAAATTCACGCACCAGGCTCCTGAATAACCTGGGTAATTCCTGGTCAGGGGTAGCTACATCGGCCAGCTTTGTGAGCGGCGAGAAAACCGTGTACATCGTATCGCCCGAATTACGTTCATAAATTTTCAGCGGCTCAACAACATTCACCAAAATTTCCAGCGCCTTAGTGTCTGTTCCGTTGGCAAGTCTTCTCAGGTAAGCCGGTTTAAAGCTAAGATGTCTCAGTCCCAGTTCTTCCAAACGAAGACTGGTCATGTTCATTCGTTTATACATATTCTCCACGTCTCTTATATCGCGCGACGACCACAACCTTTCCGCTATCGGCGCCAATCTTGGCCAGATCCGTGAATCGACTGTTTCCGTCGATATAAGCTCGCTCCACATAGTAGCTTCTCCGCCAAGAATAAGTTTTATTTGTTCTTTGGTCAATTGAACAGAATCAGGAACAGGATCATTAAGATAATGCGTAGCCGCATCCTGTACCAGGTCGATATAATAACCATGCGAAAGGATCGCCTGGTAACCTTTCTTCACCGATTCGAAAAAAGCTTCTTTTCCACGCCATGACTGAATGATAATATCTTTTGGCACGCCGGGTTGCAGTATCTCGTCCCAGCCCATCATTTTTTTACCGTTCCTGGTGATGATGGGAAGTATTTTTTTATTGAACTCGGTCTGAAGATCCATATAGTTCTTCATCCCTTTCGACTTCATATAATTTTTGATATGCGGCGTATTCTCCCAGTCCTTGCCAGTATTTTCGTCGCCTCCGATATGGAAATAAGTATCCGGGAAAAGGCCGGCCATTTCGGTGTATAACTTATCCAGGAAGGTATATACCTGCGGATTAGTTGGATCCATTACGGGATCAAACACGCCGAAATATCTTTCCAGGGTATATTTCTTTTTAACGCTGGCCAGCTCAGGAAAAGCGACCAGTATAGCCGTAGTGTGCGCGGGCGATACAAATTCAGGAACGATACGGATACCGCGCTGACCGGCATAACGAATGATCTCTTTAATATCGGCCTGGGTATAGTATTGTCCTTCGGAGGAATATTTTTGCAATTGAGGAAACACTTTCGATTCTACTCTGAATCCCTGGTCATTACTCAGATGAAGATGCAGCACATTCATTTTAACAGCCGCCATTCCGTCGAGATTTCTTTTAACCACATTCACAGGCATAAAATGCAGCGCTACATCCAGCAGAAGACCACGCCATACAAACCGTGGTTCATCTTTGATCGTTAGTCCGAAGCCGGTATCGACGCTCACCAGTTGCAATAAAGATTCCAGGGCATGAATCGCGCCCAGGTCTGTTTCAGCATTTACAATGGTTTGTTTGAGGCCACACTCGATAGTATAACTTTCATTTTCGCCCATCGTCAGTTTACCGGGTCTCTTTATTTTCAGCGTCAGGGGAGCGGAAATATCATTATCCTTTTCTGTTACGAATCCGAGTTTGTCCAGGAAAATACCAGTGCGTTCTCCCAATCGCCTGATAAAACGGCTGGATTCGGCAAGTATCCTGGTATCGTAACTACCGGTAACAGACATGCGAAAATTGCCATCTATCCGGAATCGCTCTGATGTAATTTCCACGCTTGATGGAACCGGCATCAGGTTATAAGCGTTGTCTGTCTGCGCCATAAGGCACAGGCAGACAAGCATTTCAATAAAAAATATTATTCCATGTTTCATGCAGAAAAATTTGCATTACTGAATCACCTTCAGATAACGGGCCATCCAATAGGGCAACAGGTATTCATCGCCTGCCAGTTCGGTTTTACCTCCCTCTCCATCGTCAAGATCAAAAGCATTGGCATTATGACGATGCATAGGCATTTCTCCGGGCGGCAGTAATTTTTCTGTTGTTTGATTACGAAAATTTGGCGGCAGCAGTACAATATCTTTTCGATGGGAATTCTTCACATCCCATCTTATCAGGTCCATCGGAAATTCCCGTAACTGCCAGATCGTGGAAGCCTTATCGAATGTTCCTATCGTACCCAGCGTAATTAAATTCCAAACGGCATTTCTTTCCGGTTTTTCAATCTGCCAGTGATCACGGATAGATACCTTGTATTTATCTTTCTGATCCTGGTTGAACGCGTATCGATACAACACCCAATAAGTAAGAAAAGCCATCTCATCATCCGAATGATTCCATCCGCCATCGCCAAGATCAATTCCCTGATGAATAGTTCCTGGCGTTGCTTTAATGTTTGTATAGGGCAGCGTTATATTCTTCAGGTATCCATGATCGTTAATCAGCCGGAAGGCTTCTGATTTATATTTCTGCTTGCCGGTAAGCGCATAGCCGAGTTCAAGACCTGCGATGATGGTACTGCTTCCCAGCCTTCGATCGCCTACTGTTTCAGGAAAGGAATTGATATATTCCGGGTTCCATCGTCCCCATAAGGTAGGCTTACCATCAGCATCTACCAGGTAATAATTATTATCGATGATATGCGTCAGGATCTTATCGATAAACGCAGCCACCCGTTGCTTTTCCGATGGCGTTTGCGCGGCCATTTCATTCATGATAGCCGCCACCCATATATAGGCTACGAACTCATCACTGCTGGTAGTGCCTTTCCATTCCCATCCTTTTTCCTGCGAATCATGCCAGTTTTGGGGATCGGAATATTTATAGCCTGTTCTTTCAAAAGTTCTTGCAGGAAAACCCTTTAACGGATTTATAGAAATAATCCTTTCAAAAGCTTCGAACGCTTCCCAGGCATAACGTTTAGCCTCAGGTTCTTTGGTTACCGCATAACGGAAAACCTGGCTGCCCAGATAAAAGGCCGACCATAATCCGTCGTTATCCGTATCCTTCAACTGACCCGAAGCAAGATCGCCCTGCTTCTGTAATATCAGGTTAGCAATAAAGCCATAACGTATATGACGCTGCCTTATGTTATCCTGGAAATAAGCGGTTTTTTCAGCCAGCGTTTGCTGCAGGAAATGAACCTGATTCAACCCTGATGGCGTAAGCAGGTAAATATTTCCTTTACTATCGCTGGCGATGCCGGTAACGCGGTCATCATTCAACCATCTTTTGGAAGCATAGTAGCGGAAGTTCCCAGGCGATTGCTGTTCAAATCCCCCCTGCGGCGTTCCTGCCCATATCTTACCGTTAACGCTGATCAGGCAGTCAATATCCTGAACGGGTACGGCAGTTTGTAAAGGGAAAGTGGATTTGCCATTAAGCAGGCTGATGCCATAGTAACCGCCTGAAGTTCCAAGAACGATCTCGTTCTTTCTGAACGTGATGGCTTTAAGACCTTTTCCCTCATGAAGCAATACCCATTCATCGCCCTTCAGTTTATAAACGCCCTCTGCGGTACGTATATAAAATAAGCCTTCCCAGGAATGAACGGATATTATTGCTTTACCGTTCCAGTTGATCTCTTTCAGATTACCCAATTGATATACCGCTACTTTTTCATCCCCTGCAAGCAGCACACTGCCATCAGCGGTCACCGCTATTTTATCAAATTTTCCTGCCGGAAAATTACCATAAGGAACGCCTGCATAACCATTGGTTAAAAAATGGTCTGCATATAAATAATACAGATGACCAGATCCTTCCTGTATGGTTATATCGACAGGCGTCAGATCAGCCAAAGGCGTATAACGTATATCTTTTACCAGTTTTCCTTCGCTTACATAATAGAGACCCTTGCTGGTAAGCGTATAAACGACATCGTTATAATCGATGACCAGTTTTTTAAGCTCCGCTCCTTTCAGCGATTCAGGAACCAGGTATTTAACAGAGACCGGCTGACTGAATTTTTTGTCAGCGGTCTGTGTTGGCGATGTCCGTGGTTTTGTTTTCTGAAACGTTTGTTCTTGCCCGGATATACTATTAAAGGCCAGCAAAGAGATAAAAATAATTCCAAAACGTTTCATTATACTAACCTTGATTTATTTTACTGTAACAACCACATTTTAGAAAACTGATCATCTACCGCTGGAGATAAAGTAGCGACACCTGCATTATAAGATTCCACATTCTGGCCAATCTCATCACCCGGATAACGATAGCGTAACGGAAACTCATAACCGCTTAAATAACCATTATTGAAAATATCGGGGAGGCCAGTTCTGCGAATGTCAAGATAAGTTTCAGCTGAAACCAGGAAAAGACCCAGCCATTTCTGATCGGCTATTTTAACCAGTTGTCCTTCTTCATCGCCAGGTAAGGTTATGGAAGACTGGGCCAGGTAAGTGTCTATATCTCCTTCGTCAATACCCCAGCGGATCATCGAGTATGTGATTCCCTTGCGGTAGTATTCGTCTACGCTTCCGGTAATCATTCCCTTAGCGGCTGCTTCTGCCAGTATGAATTGAATTTCATCGCTGTTCATGATCACCGCTTTAAGCAAAGGATGAGCATTTTGCCTCATTAATAGTGAAAATTTAGACACTTTGAAATTACCATAAGCTCCGCCATCGGCGGTATTATAATGCGCATTTCCGTTTTTCCAATCGCCGGGCATGCCAGCTATAAAACCAACATATTTTTTATTGGAATCAATAAGGATATCCGCAGTAGCGTATGCTGCGATAGATGGATTGGTTCTATCAATATATTCCCATTTGGAATTGTAGGTAAATCCATTCGGATCTGTTGTTTCGAACTCCACGCCATCCAATCCGGGATTGCTTGTCCATGGTTCCTCCACAGGGGCTACCCAAACTGGTAAGCGAGGATCGTTCAATGCAATTAATTTATCTACCAGTGTTTTGCAAGGTCTTCTTTTATCAAATTCTCCTTTATCAGGCCAGTTATTGGTGCCGCCTCTCCAGGAATTTCCCTCATCTCCACCAGAGGTTCCGACATAACCAATCGATGCATTATCATCCTGGTCAGTAAAAATAGGCGTTGCCGAAGGGTTTCCAACGATGGCTGCCATTTTGCTTCCGGCATCGGTCATTTTTTTCGAAGACCGCATTAATAACCGAAGCTTTAAGGAATTAGCAAACTTCTGCCATTTAACTTTATCGCCTGCAAACATCAGATCGTAAGTGGAAGAAATAGGCTCTGAGCCCTGGCTAATAAGGGTATTCGCCTCGTCCAGCTCACTTAACATTCCTGTATAAATATCTGCCTGCTTGTCATATTTGGGATAGAGAATGCCTTCCCGTCCTTTTAGCGCTTCAGAATAATATATATCGCCATAGAAGTCTGTCATAAAAGAAAAAAGCAATACCCTGAAAATGGTAAAGATTCCTTTATGCGTACTAGATCCTCTTTTATCAGCAAGCGATATAGAGCCATCTATCAGTTTAAGGATTTGCGTGGCAGTATACAACTCAGTAGTGATCTGCCTGAAGCCTGCATAAAAATTATCGCTGCCCTGGTAGTTCCTTTCC
>JBDTVL010000101.1:0-7468 GCA_040007215.1 Flavitalea sp. | reverse complement strand
CTTTATGGCGCAGCCTATAGCGGCTTTTGTTATTGCGCAGGTTTCTCTGCCCTGGAATATACCGGGCTTTTTACCAATCACCTCGCGGGGCAGGTAACCGTTCATCTCCGGCATATTGCTGCTGGCAAAAACAATATGCAGTTGGGGATCGGTAACCACGATCACCGACCCCCTCTGCAATAACAGTTGTTTAACATCCCATTGACGGGACCATCCATCAAGGCCTGATATTTTTTTTAACTGCGCGATATCATCCCATAAGCCTGCCTGTTTAAGGTAGCCTTCCATAAAAATATCCCAGCATATCAATGGAGCAGATGCCATATTAAGCGGGTTGCGATTGATGTATCTCACTGCGTAAAGTTTGCGCCGCTTCCATTATTGATTGTAATGCTGCTTTGGTTTCAGGCCATGCTCTTGTTTTTAATCCGCAATCGGGATTCACCCAGATCTGTTCTGCCGGGATCACGTTGATGGCTCTGTGCAGTAGTCCGATCATTTCTTCTTTGGTAGGTACGCGAGGTGAATGAATATCATAAACGCCGGGACCGATATCATTTGGATATTTAAACGCTGCAAAAACATCCAGCAATTCCATTTGCGAGCGGCTGGTTTCAATCGTGATCACATCGGCATCCATGGCTGCGATACTTTCAATGATATCATTGAACTCCGAATAACACATGTGCGTATGAATCTGAGTTTCCTCTTTTACGACGGCAGAAGAGATCCTGAATGCCCTAACTGCCCAGTCGAGGTATTCCTTCCAGTTTTCCTTTCTTAAAGGAAGCCCTTCGCGGATAGCAGGTTCATCAATCTGGATAACCTGAATACCGGCCTTTTCAAGATCAGCCACTTCATCGCGGATAGCCAATGCAATCTGCAAGCAGGTTTCGCTGCGCGGCTGATCATTTCGAACAAAGCTCCACTGCAATATAGTCACCGGCCCAGTCAACATTCCCTTTACCGGTTTTGGTGTCAGCGATTGTGCATATCCGGTATAATAAACCGTCATTGGTTCTTTCCTTTCCACATCTCCTACTATCACTGGCGGTTTAACGCAACGGCTGCCATAACTCTGCACCCAGCCATTCTGCGTGAATACAAAACCATCCAGGCGCTCGCCAAAATATTCCACCATGTCATTGCGCTCAAATTCGCCATGTACCAGCACATCAATGCCCAGTTCCTCCTGCCAGTGAATAGCTTCTTTCGTAGCTGTTTTGATCAATGCATCATATTCTTTATCTGTCAGGTCGCCTTTTTTCCATTTAGCTCTCCATCCTCTAACTTCAGCCGTTTGCGGGAACGAGCCAATGGTAGTGGTTGGAAACAGGGGAAGTTTCAGCGCCTTTTGCTGTTTCTCTTTTCGCTGGGCAAAAGGGGTGAATCTTTCAGCATCATTTAAAGTCAGCGAGCTTACCCGCTGTTTGATCTTTTCTTTATGAATAAGCGGTGAAATACTTCTTTTGTATATTGCCTTCTTATTTTCTTCCAGACTGGTCAGCGCATGGCCAGAAGGATTATCGCCGGCAAGCGAAGCAAGCGTAGATACCTCTCCCAGTTTCTGTTTGGCAAAAGCCATCCAGTTCCTGATTTCAGCAGGAAGGTTTTTTTCATTGGTTTCGAGATCAAGATCGAAAGGCACATGCAATAAAGAGCAGGAGGGCGCGATCATCACACGGTCAATTCCTAAAGACTGTACCGCTTTTGCGGCGAGGCGAAGTGAAGTTTCAAAATCATTCTTCCAGATATTTCGTCCATCTACCAATCCCAGCGAAAGGTTGGTTTTTCGTTTCGAGAATCCTGATGCCAGCAGGTCATCCAATTGGGCTGGGCAACGCACCAGGTCGAGGTGTAAGGTCTGCACCGGCAAATTGGATACCATTTCCAGGTTCTTTCCGTAACATTCGAAATAACTGGCCAGGATAATATGCAGATGAGGAAAAGAAGCATTAATAGCCTTATATACTTTAACAAACACAGCTCTTTCCGCATCGCTCAGATCCAGCGAAAGGCAGGGTTCATCAAACTGTACATAACCGGTATTGCCATCGTCGAGCAGCTTCAGTATTTTAAGATATTCCGGCAATAGCCTGTCGATAAGTTCAAGACGATGAAATCCTTTCTCCTTTTCTTTACCTAAAAGAAGAAAGGAAACTGGTCCCAGCAGCACAGGCTTTACTTTAAATCCTTCCCGTTTTCCTTCGCTGAACTCCCTTATTATTTTTTCGGAGAAGAGATTGAAATGCTGGCTGGCAGTGAATTCCGGAACAATGTAATGATAATTGGTATCCAACCATTTGGTCATTTCCATAGCCGTAATATCATAACCATCCTTCTGGTATCCTCTTGCCATAGCAAATAGCAGATCAATTTCGGGCAATTGTTTTTGCTGTATCAGCTCATGATATCTTTCAGGAATAGCGCCAACCATTAAAGCGGTGTCAAGCACATGATCATAGAAAGAAAAATCGTTGCAGGGAATAAGGTCAATACCCTGTTCCTTTTGCAATTGCCAGTTAGAGGAACGGATGGTTTTGGCGGCCTGTGATAATTCATGAACGGCAATAGATCCAGCCCAGTACTGTTCACAGGCTTTCTTGAGTTGTCGGTGGCTGCCCATTCGCGGGAAGCCCAGGTTGTGTGTCAGCATACAAAAAAACTTTTAGGTTAAACATTAAATGAATTAATGCCTTTACGTTTAGGTGTATGCTTCCGGAATTTTAAGTGTACGTGAGGACGTGCAATACTTTCAGGTTATTGCCTCCTGACTACTTGCTTTAAACTGCGAAAGCATTCGTCTACGTTTTCAGGGCAAGTATCTGACTTCTCTTTCTTACGAAAGAATTACAGTTGCGCAACAGCCCGTGATTTACACACGGTTCCTTTTTAATAACATCTCCCATGAAGGAAATGCCAACCCTGAAACGGTTATTAAAGTAAAGAACTAGCAGCGAAAGTAATCAAAATGATCAAACATAACGCTTAAATAACCATGATTAACAGCAGCGCTGAAATAAGCGCGCTCTTTTATTCAATCACAAACCAGGTATAGTTCTCCGGCGCTATAGTAAATTTAAGCGTAGCCTCTTCCTTACGGTTCAGGCGGTAAGGCTTTGGGGCGCCGCCTCTTTCGCTCAATAGTGCATTACCCGATAAACCTGTATAATATAAGGGCAACTGAATAGTGCGGGTCATCGTTTGTTTTGTTGGATTATACAGCATTACCAATCCTTTCTGTTTAAGCTTAGGGTTTACGTGCAGCAGCCCATCCCAATCCCTTCCGTCTGCTCGACGCAAGTGTACCATATCGGCATTTAATATCTCCCGGTATTTTTTATACCAGCCAATGGTTCTGCTGACAAGCTGCCTGGTGGCCTCGGTATCGTATAATCGGGGGCCGCGATAACAGGCCTGTACGCCAGCCCCATAATATTGTATCATCAGTTGTTCATAATCTTTCAGATGTTCGCTCAGGGGTTCCAGCACCGCTTCAGGACCACCTCCCTGGTATTTGGTAAGCGGAACAAAACCCCAACTCATAGAACCAGATTTTTCACTGGTTCCATCATAGATATTCTGACGGTTTAATATTCTCTGCTGCTCGCGGGAGAGTGAGAAATTCACTTCGCGATAACCAATACCGGTTTTATTTGTGCCATCGAGGAAATACCAGTCGGGCGCATTAACATAAACGCCACGCTCATTAAGCCAGTGATACAGCTCTTTCTGAATTTCCATTTGCCGCCATTGACTATCTTCTACTCCTTTATGACCCGGATGGATAACCGAAGCGCAGAGATCGCCGGGATAAGGCCCATCATTCTCCCAGATATCGAAACCGGTTTTCCGGAAAAAATATTTGATCTTATCGCGATAGGCCAGTCCCCATCTGCTTCCAAAACAAGGCGCGCTTCCATTAAATAAAGCGCCGCCCGGCTTGCCGGTTGCAGGGTCTATAACATCATCTTCATCGCTGATACGCCTACTGCTGAATAAAGAGTAACCGCCAAGTAATATGCCCTTATTATGGGCATATCCGGCCAGCGATTTCCAGCGACTGGTATTTTCCTCCGAACTGTCTTCCATATCCAGGTGACTGCCAAAACTCAGTATCACCGCTTCATAACCGGTAGCGGCGCATTGGTCCACCGCCACCTTCACCTGCTGATCATTCTGGCTGACAAGGTGCATGAAAATAGGATTCTGGGTGGTCCATGGCGCGATGGTACTGTACATTTTTTTTAGTATCAGTCCCCTCCGGGAACGTTCATAAGTATCGATAAGCAGCTCGTGTGCGCGAACCGAATGGAAAGCTTCGCCGGGATGCAATTCAATACCCGGAGCCTTATCAGGATATACTTCCAGCACACAAGGCGTTTGATAAAAATAATTTACCTGCGAGGTATAGAGCGAGTCTACATTCCAATGAAGTGTCTGATCGCTCAGGTCATAACGCATGGCATTGTTAAAAGCGTAATTCGTTTCAACATAAATACCATGTTGCTTCCTGATCTGCTCAGGCGTACCCTCAACTGCGCTTTCTTCTTCCACAACCCCCAATACCTCCGTCATCACCCTGTCGATCTTGTATATTTTCCCGCTATTGTTTTTTATGCTGATCCATTTTACGATCAATGGAATTCCGTCATAGAGTTCATAGTTAACGCTAATTTCAAATCCTTTTAGCGCTTCCAGTGGCGACTTGTACCTGAAAGAAAGCATTTTCCCGGTAGCCTGCTTTTTATTAAGTGTCCAGGTAGTATGTTTCCAATGGAGATATGGCGTGATAGCGGTTACCTTATAGTCCACCATCATAAAATCGTTTTCGCCGGCATTGAATTTGTCGAGCCATTCGGGCAGCAGGTAGGCATTTTCCTTCTGGCCATGAAGCGAACCGATATTATATATTTTTCCATCCAGCGTTATCCGGGCTTCAGGTTTAATGGATCGCAGTAATTGCTGACCATTGGAGAGGTTCCTGAAATCAAAACAGGCCACATTAGGCGTGATCCTGAACGAGCGTTTTAACAGGCCATTGAACAGTATGATATCTTTTCTATCGGCCGACTGATAAACGCCGGCGCTAACCATTACGGGTTTTAGTAACCAGTCGCCGTTGAAAATGACTTCCTGCTGTTCAGTCCAAACAGGCAACGGAGAAGACTGAGCGTAAACAGGAACCGATAGCATTATTACAGCGCAGGCAGAAAGCAATAGTTTAACCTTTTTCATGTATCAAAGCGGCCTGTTCATACTGTAGCCTGCAGCGTGGTGACGGAGAATTATTTATCCTTATCATAAATGGCAAGTTAGTAAAAATAGAGGCCCGGATTCGACGCTGCCAGGCCTTTCGTTTTTCGAAATCTTTTGTTCTTCATCAAAAATTGCGCTTTAAGATATCGGAAGACGTTTCCGAAGCGATAGCTATAAACGTAGATCTTAACGGACTAACTTATAAATATAAAGGAACCACATTCAGCAAGCTTACCCTGGTCAGTAATATACTTGTCTATGACGAAGCTTATGAAGTAAAAATGACAGCTATTCTGAAAGGCAGCGCCGGATCAGTACTGGGATCAGTATCCTACCTGGATACCGGCAGTTTGGTAGTGTCCATCCAGGGAGCAAAAACAAGGGTAGTGGAAAAAGTGAATAAGAATGCTTCGGATGAACTGGATTACAAAGCAAAATGTACTATTACGCTCATCAATCCCGAAGCCAACCAGGGACTTATACATATCACTGGCATTGAAAGATTGAGGTATACCAAGCCAACGGCTACCGCCAATGGGCTGGTGGAAATCGCCTTCAAGCGGGTTCCGGTAAGACTATCTCTCCTCCATATCAGCTGCCCGGAACTGCGCGGCGGGACTTCTGAAATGACTACCTCCAATGCCTATACCGCTATGATACCGGCATTTCCGATCATGATAAAGTTCCAAATAAAAGAAGAGCCACAGGTAGAAGAAATCAACATGGGGGAAATATTTTACCGTATAACCGTACAACCTATAAAAGAAGATCAATAACCAAACCAGTTTAACAGCGCTTATTATAAAATTTATAAAATGAAAACAATGAAAAAGATCATCTTCTCCCTGATCCTGGCATTGCCTTTTATCTCGCATGCACAGATTGGATTAAAGGCAGGCCTCAATTTTGCCAATGTATCAAAGGCCTCCTCTATTAATAGCAGCAGCCAGTCTGGCTTTCATGCGGGGATACTCCTGGCGCCTTTCACTAAGAGCGTTATCAGCTCTGTTACCGAGGTGCTTTTTTAAAATGATTTCGCTTTACAAGCTTACGCAAAAAGGCGGAGCCAGAAAGGCTATTATGATTACCAGCCCGGGCATGACCCCATTTGCCAAGAAAGATAAAAACAGCGCCAAATATTCCCTGAGCTTTAAAAAAATAAAAGACGGCTATTATGAAATAGTGATAGATAAACCCCTGCCAGGCGGAGAATATGCATTTATTAATAACGGGGATATGAATACAATGAATGGAGACCAGACGCTTTTTGCTTTTGCTATCGATTAACCAAACAAACGCCTATTTTTTTATATACAGCGCCCATATTTCATTGATCGTATTTACTTTTCTCGATTGCAGTAAACCATTGATCTTCCATAACAGGTCCGACGAATACATTACCGGCTGGTATCCCAGGCTATCGAGAAGAGCCTTATTATCTTTGATGTCATTAAATGAAGCGGCAAGATATTTTGCCTCTTCATTTAACAAATGAAGAGAATCAATGCCGGCTACTCTTTTAAGCGTAATGTTCCTGGCGCCATTCTTATAAAATACCATCGGGTTTTTACTGGGCGTTTCAAATGGCGTTTGGCCCACGCAGTACAGCGTTACCGGTTTACCTTCAAATCTTTCCTTTAACAAATAAGAAAATTTGATAGTCTGTGCATAAGGGATAGATAGTATGGCGATGAGCAGGATCGTATTCAGGCCAACAGTAAACCAAAAAAGGCCTCTCATCAGGCTCCGTAACCATTTTTTGGTGTGGACATAAAAAATTTCCAGTTGCGGAAGACCAAAACCGATGACCATAGGAAGCACATTGAATATAGGGAACATAAATCTTTCTTCTTTATGCCCTACCAGCGAATGACCCACAATGAAAAGCATAACGGAAAGCAGCAGCGGGTTAGTGAAATGCTTAAAGAACGCTTTAATACTATAATATAGGAAAATGATACTGAAGAAAGGCGCCGGGGCCACGAGTATCAATAACCCGATGTACCGAAGGAAACTGGACTCGCCAAACTGGGATGCTCTTCCATCGTTTATATTGGCATGAAAATACGCGAAGGGCGTAAATACCCATTCCTTATAAAAAAAGAAATCGAGGCAAACATTGATTAGAAGGCCCGCTGCAAAACCCATCGCTATAGGTAAAATATATCTGTACTTTTTTTCAGATAGTAAATAGATACCAAAGCCTACT
>JBDTVL010000100.1:0-7477 GCA_040007215.1 Flavitalea sp. | reverse complement strand
CATTATAATTCAGACAGAAGTAAAAAACCATTTGTAGCCGTAAACGTAGCGGCGATACCCAGGGAGCTTATTGAAAGCGAACTTTTTGGTCATGAAAAAGGGGCTTTTACGGGCGCTGCCACCAGGAGAATAGGCCGGTTTGAAGAAGCCAATAACGGAACTTTATTCCTTGATGAAATTGGGGAGCTCGATATTAATCTGCAGGCAAAACTGCTGCGCGTATTACAGGAAAGAGAAGTAACCCGGGTGGGAGGCAATGAAATAACCTCGGTGAATGCCCGGATCATCGTAGCTACGCATAAAAATCTTTTACAGGAAGTGCAGAATAAGACTTTTAGAGAAGATCTTTATTACCGGTTAATTGGCTTACCCATTCACCTGCCGCCATTGCGTGAACGCGGCAATGATATATTGATACTGGCAAAACATTTCATGGACTTATTCTGTAAGGAGAATAATATTGCCAAAAAACTGTTAGCGCAGGAAGCGCAGCAGAAATTGCTGCATTATCCTTTTCCCGGTAATGTTCGTGAATTAAGATCGGTGATCGAACTCGCCATTGTCATGTCTGATGAAGAAACCATATTACCGGAGAATGTCACTTTAAATACGACCAGTTCGGTAAACGGTTTATTAAACCAGGAGAAGACGCTGAAGGAATATGAAATAGGTATTATTCAGCATTACCTGGAGAAATATGATAAAGATGTTTTACTGGTGGCTAAAAAACTAGATGTTGGAAAGTCGACCATTTACCGGATGATCCAGGCCGGAGAGGTGTCGAATAAGTAACTGCGCTACGCTCAGTGAAACGTGATCAGGGCGATTAAATATTATTATTGAAAAGTTACAGGAAAAGCATGCCGCAGGAAACAATATATAAAGGTTTAGAAAAAAGAATGATTCTTGTTGTGGAGGACGTAGAGATGAATCAATACCTGGCCCGGCATATTCTGGAGTCGTGGGGTTGTATCGTTGATATTGCAGAGAATGGCAAGATAGCGGTGGAGAAAGTAGAGCAGAATAATTTCGACCTCGTATTAATGGACATACAGATGCCCGTGATGGATGGAATGGAAGCCACGAAGCTTATACGCGGGCTTACCGATCAGTTGAAGGCGCACATGCCCATAGTAGCCTTAACTGCAAATGCACTCAGAGGCGACTCCGATATCTATATTAAAGCAGGAATGAATGATTGCCTTCCAAAGCCTTTCCAGGAACAGGCCCTGTTCAATACCGTACTTAAAAATATCAAAAAAGCAAACGCATCAATACCTTCCGATACCCCGAAAACTGAAATTCAATTACCTGTCATGGAAACTAAAAAAATGAGATATGATCTTTCAATGGTAGAATCCATATCTGGCGGCGATAAGTCGTTCATTGAAAAAATGCTGAATCTATTTTTAGATACCGTTCCGGCTTCGCTGGTGGAGATCAAGTCGGCCTCTGATAAAAAACAATGGCCAGAACTGAGTAAGCTGGCGCACAAGTTAAAATCGACCGTAGACTCCATGGGTATCGCTGAATTGAAGCAGGATATCAGGATCATTGAATCGGTAGGTAAAAGTGGCGGTAATGCCGATGAGCTGCCAACATTGGTAGACAAGGTGATACTGGCAATGAAAGAGATCATGACGGATATAAAAAAAGATTACACTCTCTAAACTATATAGTCGCTGCGATTGTAATAGGAGTTAGTTCATTAATTCGTTTACAGTATGCCGGTATATTCCTTAAAAGCGGTTCAGAAAATTCCTGTCGATATTAAAAAGGCATGGGATTTCTTTTCCAGCCCCGCCAATCTTCCCGCTATTACGCCGGCAGAAATGAAATTTAATATTATATCGAAACATCATGGCGAAAAAATGTATTCGGGGCAGATCATCGAATACACGGTTTCGCCCGTTGCCGGCATAAAACTTTACTGGATGACGGAGATCACTCATGTGCAGCCGATGGATTTTTTTATTGATGAACAACGGTATGGTCCTTATGCCATGTGGCATCACCAGCATCATTTCAAATCTATTGAAGGAGGCGTGGAGATGACAGATATTATTCATTATAAAAACCCGCTCGGTATACTGGGCACAATGGCCAACAGCATTTTTATTCGCCCTAAGCTGCGACGGATATTTGAGTACCGTTTTGATAAGGTAGAAGCTTTATTTGGCCAATGGGAAGGAAAACAGGATAGAAAAATAGAGATCGTTTAAGCTGTTTCAATTGTACATTACTGAACGCTGGTGTAATAAAAACGTACAGTTCCTCCTGTTATATAAAATTGAGTTGGTTGATTAATAACGATTTGTAACTTGGCGTTTTTATTGAAGTTACAAAGGCTAAAGAGTCGTTATGCTCAAAAGTTACTTTATCATCGCAATCCGGCAGTTTGAGCGGCAAAAAATGTATTCGGCTATTAAGGTTGGCGGTTTTGCGCTCGGCATTGCGGCGTGTATATTAATTGCTCTCTTTATAAGGAATGAATTGAGTTATGATAGCGCTGTTCCTGATGCCGACCGAATTTTCAGGATCTATGGTGAATTCAGGCATGATGGTATTGTAGATAAAGGAACTTCCTTTCCGCCTCCGATGGCCAGTGTAATCAAAAAAGATTTTCCCGAAGTGGAGTTATCGGGCCGGTTAATGGCTAATCCATTATTTAACGGAGCAGGCAGTAACTACCTGCGGCGTTCAGACCAGGATCAAAATACCTACGAGCAGGGATTCAGTTACGCCGATCAGCAGTCGTTAAACATCCTGCAACTGCCGATGGTATATGGCGATAGGGCGCATGCGCTTTCGGAACCTAATTCTTTAGTGCTGTCGAAGAAGAAGGCAGATAAATATTTCCCCGGTCAGAACCCTGTTGGCAAAACCATGTTCCTGAATAATGATAAGACCAGGCCTTACACCATAGGCGGCGTTATGCAGGATTTTCCCACCACTTCTCATCTTCAATATGATTTTTTTCTTACGCTTTCCGGACTGGAATTCTGGCCCGGCGAGCAAACGGGCTGGGGTACGAGTAATTACGATATTTATGTGCGGCTTCAACCAGGCGTGAATATTCCCTCTTTCGAAAAAAAACTTAGTTCGGCCATTATTAATAATTATATCGTACCCAGTATGCTCAGCGCCGGTCAAAAGGATGCTGAAAAAATTGCCAAAGAAGCTAATGTGCGTTTACAGGCTTTACAGGATATTCACTTAAAGTCGTTCGATATTCATGATAGTTTAGTGCATGGCGATATACGTTTTGTATGGTTATTCGGGGCGGTAGCCTGCTTCATATTACTAATTGCCTGTATCAATTTCATTAACCTGTCCACCGCAAAATCAGCCAACCGCGCGAAGGAAGTGGGGCTCAGAAAAGTGGTGGGTTGTTACCGCAGCGGGCTGGTAAAGCAATTTCTTACCGAATCCATTTTGTTCAGTGTGCTTTCCTTTGCGGCAGGAACTTTTTTAGCCTGGGCGCTTTTGCCTTATTTTAATGATCTGTCGGCAAAATCACTGACGATGCCCTGGACTGCCTGGTGGCTGATTCCTTTAATGATGGCCGCGGCGGTGTTTATCGGTATTGTGGCGGGCTTGTATCCTTCGTTTTATTTATCTTCTTTTAATCCCATTAATGTGCTGAAAGGCCAGTTGAGCAGAGGAGCAAAAAATTCCGGTCTGCGTAACGGACTGGTGGTTTTCCAGTTCACCGCTTCTATAATACTGGTTATTGCAGCGCTGGTTGTTTACAACCAGATGCATTTTATTCTCAATAAAAAAGTTGGCTTCGAAAAAGACCAGGTGATATTAGTGGAAGGCGCGAATACGCTGAGCGATAATGATGTAAAGAATTTTAAAAATGAATTGCTGAAGCTGCCAACTGTAAACAGCGTTTCTATAGGCGATTATTTACCTGTTGCAGGAACAAAAAGAAATGGCAACTCCTTCTTCAATGAAGGAAGAGAGAAAGTGGATAATGGCGCACGCAGCCAATTCTGGCAGGTGGACAATGATTATATTCCTACTATGGGCATTAAAATGATAGCAGGAAGAAATTTCTCTCCTTCTTTATCTACCGATTCGCAATCGGTAGTCATTAATCAAACCCTGGCCAGGGAGCTTAACCTGAAAGATCCAATTGGCAAACGTGTTTCTAATTATGCAGGGGTTTATACAGTGATAGGCGTAATGGAAGATTTTAATTTTGAATCGCTGCGCGATAATATCATCGGGCTATGCCTGCATCTCGGCAATAGTCCATCCATCGTTTCCATAAAAGCGAATACGTCTGATATGAGCGATTTGCTGAAGGGCATTGAATCTACCTGGAAAAAATTTACGCCCTCGCAGCCGATACGATATGCTTTTCTCGACGAGCGTTTTGCCGGTATGTATGCCGATGTGCAACGCATGGGGCGCATCTTTACCAGTTTTGCAGTATTAGCTATCCTTATCGCCTGCCTGGGATTGTTCGCCTTATCCGCCTTTATGGCGGAGCAGAGAAGTAAGGAAATTGCTATCCGGAAAGCGCTGGGCGCCAGCGTCAGTGGTATCACTGCGCTGTTGTCGAAAGATTTTATACGACTGGTAATCATGGCTATCCTTATTGCCTCGCCAATTGCCTGGTGGGCGATGAATAAATGGTTGCAGGACTTTACCTATCGTATCAGTATTAGCTGGTGGATCCCTGTTTTGGCGGCTATTGTGGCCATATTCATTGCTTTACTGACCGTTAGTTTCCAGGCGGTAAAAGCGGCTTTGGCCAATCCGGTGGATAGTTTGAAGACGATGTAAAGAAAAAATATTACCCGGGAATACGGGAAATATATTTTTCAATCTCCTTAACCTGTTTCACGATTTCGGGATTGGTCGGTTTGAGGGCCTTGGTTCTTTTGAAGAAATCTTTTGCTGCCCTGAATTCTCTTTTGTTCATCATGATATTGCACATCTGGAGATAGGCGGCGGCTTCATTTTCTTTATCGGGAAGTCCTTTGCGGATGGCCTGGCGTATATAACTTTCACCTTGTTTGAAATTGCCTTTCTGCATATTGATCATGCCTATCTGCAGCAGGTTTGCGCCTTCCACTTCTTTTACCGGCGAGCCGAGTTCAATACCTTTTTTCATGTTCCTTTCGGCGCCATCAAAATCCTGTTTCATCATATCCATTTGGCCTTTTACGGTGTAATAGGCCGAGCGGACGGGTTTGTATAGCAGGTGAGGAAATTTTACAGAATTAACTACGCGTTCGGCGCCTTCCATATCGCCTTTTTCCATATGTTCCTGGATAAGGCGAAGCGGGCCTATAAAAAAATGGCCGGCGATCATGATCACGCCGATCAGGTAAGCGGGAAAAGCAGGCCAGAAGCCGCTGAATACATTAGCGGCAATGCCTGCTACCAGTAAAAAAATACCCAGTTGAAGACGATACCGTATAAGAAGACTGTAAAATTTCATGGCGGAATAATAAAGGACGGCAAAGATAGGCAGATTACCTCATTACTAAGGCTGGGCGTTTGACCGGTTGTTTATCCTCAGATCGGTGTTAAACATGGTATAATGCTGGTTAAGCTCCGTCATCCATAACACTATGGCTTGTTTACCGGTATTGGCCACTGCTCCTAAAATGGCATTTATTTTATAATAAGAGATAAAACATAAAATAAATGTAGAATTTCACCATTATATTTATATTTTTTGTATAATACTTATAAACTGTATCACGTAGTTTTATTAACTTATCCAACAACCGGTGAATATGAAATCATGGAACCTGCTTTTAGTGTTTTTTTTAGTTGGCGCCGCTAACCTCTATGCAATAACGGATAGCTTGCCGTTGGCGTTGTCGGCCAATCATAGCGACCTGGTATATGGACGATTCAGGCAGGAGGCCGCGATGCGGTTCGCAGTGAATCGGTTACCGGGAAACGTTAAAGACTGGGATAAGTACCGTGCGGAGCTGCGGAAAGAGATCATCAAAAAAACAGGCGCCATCATTAATCATGAGTTACCAATAGATATAAAAAAGCTGAGCGAACTGAAGATGCCTGGTTACCTGATCCAGAATATTATTTTCCAGGGGCGTCCAGGCGGTTATGCTACTGCAAATTTATTTATACCCGATGGTAAAGGGCCGTTTCCTGCCGTTATTAATTTACATGCCCATTCGGGTCGCTTCGACGACGACGACCAGGGAGTGGGGCATAGCCTGGCGCTGAATGGTTACGTATGCCTGAGCGTTGATCCCTGGGGAGCCGGAGAAAGAACAACTATTCATGGGAAGGAAGAATATCATGGCGCCAGCCTGGGCGCTTCTTTTTTTAATATAGGCGAATCGCTGATGGGCGCGCAGATCTCCGATAATATACGCGGCGTTGACCTGTTGTGTTCGCTGCCTTACGTAGATGCAAAAAATATTGGGGCCGCAGGCGCCAGCGGCGGGGGCAATCAGACCATGTGGCTGGCGGCGGCAGACGGTCGCATCAAAGCCGCCGATCCGGTAGTGAGCGTGGGCACATTTGAGGCCTACGTAATGAGAGACAACTGTATTTGCGAAACGCTGATCGACGGACTTACATTCACTGAAGAAGCGGGCGTACTGGCGCTGGTATCGCCGGGGGCGATACAGTTGTGTAATCATCTTAAAGATGAAGGGCCTTCTTTTTTTCCTTCGGAGATGTTGCGCAGTTATCATAATGCCCTGCCTGTTTTTAAGATGATGGGCGTTGAGAAAAATATCGATTATAAAATATTTGATCTTCCGCATGGCTACCTCGCGCAGGACCGCCAGGCGATGCTGGGATGGTTTGATCTGCATCTTAAAGGAATAGGGAATGGCGAGCCTAAAGCGGAGATACCTTATAAAATTCTTCATGACGGCGAGCTGATGGTTTTTCCAAAGGGCAAAAGAGATTCCAGCGTTTATACTACAGCGTCATACTGTAAAAAAATAGGTAGTGAACTGAGGTCGGAGATGCTTCATGCTACTGCTATCGATCAACCGAAAAAGAAGAAAGAATTAAATAAAATTTTAAGGAGCGAAAGTAGTGAGGCGATAAAGGAAATACATTATTATACTTCGGAAAGCGGATGGGAAAGAATGGCGATAGAAACTGCCGGCGGCAAACTGATCCCTTTGCTGATACAGTTGCCAAAGCAGGCCTCTTTGGGTTATACTTTGCTTATTAACCCCAAGGGTAAAAAGTCTATTCCGGCTGAGATTATTGAATCACATCAGAAAAAGGGATCGGGCATTGTGTTGCTGGATCTGTCGGGTACCGGAGAAGCAGCTTCCGCAACGGCGGATAAGATGGATGATAATACTCCTTTTCATACGATGTCTCGAGCTTCGTTATGGCTGGGACAAACATCGATGGGTGAATGGGTGAAAGAGCTTCGCTTAACGCTTTCTTTCCTGGCTACGAAATATGGGGCGAAGAAGGTAGTTATTGATGGCAGCGGGGAAACAGGATTGGC
>JBDTVL010000099.1:0-7502 GCA_040007215.1 Flavitalea sp. | reverse complement strand
AATTAGAGCCGAACATCAATACTTTTTTGCCATTCAGAATCACTTCTGTTCCCTGTCCGGACTGGATAGTCCGGAAATAAGGGTAAACGCCTAATTGTTTAGTTCTTTCTACCTCCTTAAATGCCGAAACCCTTTGATGTAATTTCTTCTCCATGAATTATCTATTTTCCGGTAAGATGCTATTGAATCAGTTTCTGATAATTATTCAGCTTGCGGGCCTATATATTAAAGTATTTTACGCTACGTGCTGTCATTTCATTCAATCAGCAAAATTCAGTAACAGAATCCGAGATAACCATGTCTATAAGTCGCGCAGATATGTCTGAAATGCCTGAAATAAGTGTTTTATTGAATCTGTAATTATTCCCGAATTATACAATTGCGTTTACAAATAGTTTGCGACTGTTTTAAGGCGCTTCATAAAAGAAAGGAACTTTAGAGTTACGATGATGGTCATGATAATATTACCAGATTCATATCTATGGTTTTAAACGTTAATGTGTAGAAAAGCGAAGTGAGCGACACAAGGGAAGACGGATCAGCGGAAGAATTACTTTATTTGTTCGAAAAATTATAGAAAGAAAAGGCTGTAGTACCATTACGCCTTAATTCCGGTAAAGAAAGAAATTAAAAAGTTTTTCTATAGTCTGTTGGCGTTACGCCAGCATGATTCTTGAAAAACTTGCTGAAAAAGAACTGGTCACTGAAGAAAAGGCTTTCGGCTACCTGCGCCACCGAATAGGAATGATCGCTGAGTAATACTTTTGCCTCCATGATCACCATCTCATCAATAAATACGCCGGCCGTTTTACCGGTATATTCTTTTACGGTCTGGGTAAGGTATTTGGGCGTTACATATAATAGTTCCGCATAAAACTGCACGCTGCGTTCTTCTTTGAAATGCTGGGGAAGCAGTTTAAGAAAACGCATGGTAAGATCTTCTTTCCTGGTCAGTTTTACTTTCATCCCGGCATGATACTTACGGTGCAGCGCCGACAGTTCATACAAAAAAGCTATAAAATGATGTTGCACTATTTCCAGTCCGTAAGGGCTGTTACTGCGGGTAGAATTTCTTTCCAGTAATATCTTCATGCTATCTGTCAGCGCAACTACCTCTTCTGCGTTAAGGCGCATGTGTGGATGACCATGAGCGGCAAAAAAATCGAAAGGTTCAATATGTTTTTTATGAATGCCGGTCTGCGCAAGGAAATCGGCGGTGAATACGATGGCGGAAAAAGAGCAGGTAGCGCAGTTATCAATAAACTGACGTATAGCATTTGGGCCTATAACCAGCAGATCGTCTTTTACAAGACGGTAATCGAAAAGATTGAGGGAAATAGTGAATTCGCCGCCTGTAATGAGAAAAACAGAAAAATGATCGGAGCGGAAAGGATAATCGATCTTCATTTCCCTGGAGATATAATCCTTATCGAAGATATGCAGTCCTTCCCCCTGATGCTTTTCTCCGCTCAGGTTTAATAATTCCCGAATGGTATGGTGTTGAACAGATTTTACAGCAACGTGGTTACTCATGTTTGGCTATTAATAGACGCCAGTTAGCTGGCCAGGGGGTGCGGATCAGCAACAAAGCTACGCATTTACGCCTGCCAATGCCAAACCGTTCATCTTATAATAGCTCATGGGTTTGTTAAAAAACCTCTATAATTTTATGGGATTGCCTTAATCCAGACGCCGTTGAGCATCACTTTAGCGATATTTCGGGCGTCACTTATGTTTTTTAAGGGATTTCCATTTATCAGCGTTAAATCGGCCAGTTTGCCTTTTTCAATACTTCCCAATTTATCGTCGATGCGAAAAAACCGGGCATTCTGCATGGTGGCGGCAACAATGATATCGTTATTACTGATCCCGCTTTCAGCATAGATTTCCAGTTCTCGCTGGTAAGCCCAGCCTTCTTCCGCATAATTAACCTGGCTATGAGACCCTACCACTATACGCACGCCGGCCTTTTGCAATTTTGCTGTGAAAGCTTTCATTTGGTTAAAACCCTGCAACTGCGAACTATCGCCTTCTCCCGAATTAAACGGGTTGCCATTCTTATCAAGGCTGTCCTTGTTTTTTACCCTGATCTCAAAAACAGCCAGTGTAGGAGTCACAAAGGTTCCTTTTCTGACCAGGAAACTTGTCAGCGTATCAGCAAGGGCGCTATTGATATCTATATTCTTCCATACATTATATCGGCCAGGTTTACGGGCTTCATTATCGGCCAGTATTGCCTGCCTGTATTTCTCTCCTTCTCTTTTTGATTGAAGCGATAATCCAAAAGAGGTGATATGTTCAATACCGTCTAATCCTGCATCGATGGCTTCCATGGCTTCGGTTGTTTCCAGGTGACCAGTTACCGGAATACCGCGATGATGAGCGGTTTCACATACTGCCCTGATGATGCTGGGAGGAAGACGAAAATAAATCTTGATCATGGTAGCTCCGCTATCGGCCATTTTATTGACCTGCCTGATGGCTTCATCGGCATCTCTCACCACATAGGAATCATCAGGATAGGCTGGTGGAAACATATCGATATGCGGTCCGCTAAGGAAAAGACGCGGCAAAGGCTTGCCCGATTTTCTTTCCTCCGAATAAGATTCTATCCAGGCGCCCGGATCTCTAACCGAGGTCACTCCATGCTGCAACGATTTGGCAGGAAGATCTTTTGCGTTGTCCAGATGAAAATGAGAGTCGATAAATCCTGGCAACAGCGTCATGCCCTTTGCATCCACTACTTCGGCTCCCTCAGGGATCTTTACAGTTCCATTCACGCCTACCTCTTCTATTATACCATCCTTAACGATCACGCACCCATTAGCAATGGGCTCGCCGCCTCGTCCGTCAACAATCAAAGCGCCTGTTATTGCAATAGTGGTATTTCCCTTTGCAATTTCAGCGGCATTAACTTCCACAATAGAATGCCTTCCCACATCGGTAGCAGAGCCAGGATTGCAGGATAGGATTATTGCGCATAGCGCTATCGTTGCGCCGCTGTTAAATAACATTCTCGATATACTCATGTATGGCATGGAAAAGGTTTTATTATACGTAGTTAAAATTCGAATATAAACAAATATCCATCTATCATTAATATCCTCCAGCAGGCGCAGACTCACCGATGAATTTGCGGCAACGCTGCCGGGCTGATCAGAATAATAATAATATCCATTTATTTATACTGAAAAATTATCGATTGTCCGGCTTTCACGGGCAGGATAAAAATTCTTTCGGCATTGGGTTTCAATAGTTCGCCAGGGTTACCGGCTAAATACCAATTGCCCGCGGGAAGTTTTATTTTCAACACGCCGCCCTTCTCCGATTGAACGGTAATTTTTTCAACCACGCCATTTTTCTTTTCTCCATCTATCAACCAGGCCCCCTCCGCCCTGAGCTGGTGAAAGGATACATCCCTCCAGGATTCAGGAACAGCGGGAAACACTTCTACATAACCTCCACGGCTTTGCAACAATAATTCATGTACACCCTGCGCAAAGGCAAAATTTCCTTCAAGCGTAAAAGGCCTGTAGGTATATGACGAATACTGACCGCTCTTCTGGTCGCCATTAAGATGAAAAGAATTGACCGAACAGAAGTTGCTGGCAAACCGGGTAAGATAAGCAACGGCGCTATCGGCATGATAAGCCCTTGCATATAATATCGCCGCCCAGCTAAAAGAGTAGCCTACCCATTCCCTTGTTCCCATTTTTTCAATATGCTGTAATGACCGTTCAATGATCTCTTTATCCTTTGCACGATTAACATCCAGCAAGGCCATTGGATAAATAGACATATAAGGCGACATATGCCTGTGGGAATAGGCAAGATCCTCACCCGGCGCTACCGTTAATCCTGTTTCATTGGTATTAAAATCGGGCAATTGATTCAGAACGCTGAGCCAACCTGATGATTCGTTTTTTTTACCGAGCGCTTCATTAACTTCTGCCGCTGCGGTAAATAAAAATTTCGCAAGGGTTAAATCATAATTTGTCCACTGATGAAACCAGGCATTAATAGCATTGTTATTATATTCAGGGCTGGCGCTAAGCGGTAATGATCTTTTGCCATTTTTAAGTACGGTAATATTTTTGAGGTAGAGGGCCGCCGCTTCGATATAAGGATAGGCTTCCTGTTCCAGGAAATGTTTATCCATAGAATACTTCCATTGCCAGTAAAAATGCTGGGCGGTCCAGGCACTCACTGTAGCCGACAAACTGTATTGAATCCATCCACCCATCGGGTAACCATTCAGCGTGGCTACGCCCGGCACATTGAGTCCTTCTACGCCAAAATATTTCCGGGTGTATTCCATGTTCACTTTCCGGGTCTTCCATAACCAGTCTGTAAAACTTTCCGCCTCCCGCAAATGATTGGCGGTATATGCGGGCCAGTAACTGAGCTGGGTATTAAGATCGTTATGAAAATCGCCTTTCCATGGCGGCAGGTTACCATTGTCGGCAGTCCATACCGCCTGCAGTGTAATAGCCGGTGAACCTTTACGGCCGGCTGCCCCGAATTTATACATATCCAGATAGTATTGTTTTTCTATCTGCTTATCGGGAACTGAAACAGAAGATTGTTTCCAGAAATCATTCCACCATAATTCATGTTTTTCCCAGGCGTCAGTTGTTTCGCTTACAGAAAGGCCAATGGGCAATACAGCGGCTTGGTCAACCGTGAGGGTCCACGATCCGGTTACCTTTCCCGCTATATCATCCTTCCAGGCGACCATCACTTCATAATAATGATGGGCATAGGTGGGTTGATGATAGAGGATAGTATTTTTTGTTCGGGTAATGATACCCTGTGCGTAACCGAGTTTTTCCAGGCTTAGTCCTTCCACGCTGTTGGCTAATCCTTTCTGAACATCCGACTGGTACGCCGGAACCTTCAGAGCCGGTTCAATATTTGCGGATCCCATATTGCTGAATTCAAAATATCCCTGGTTTTTGGAGGCGTAGATGATGCATTTGAATTCAATGCCATTATCGAAGCGTACGGTATTTACCGCCCGGGAAATATCCAGTTCATTACTGATCTGTTTCCCTAATACGCCGAGGTCGAATTCTATTGCCGCCGCAGGAAGTTTGGTAGGGTAAGCAATATCTTCATAGGGAACATCGCTCCATTGATGAATAGCGCTGACCTGCTTTTTCCGAACCTGTTCCTGCACCCATTTAAAATTATGTTTGCCGATATCCAGGGCCTGTCTTTCATCCCATATATCTGCCCGGTCTAATGATAGTCGCAGTTTATCTTCTTTCTGCCAGATCAGCGCGCCGATCATACCATTGCCAAGAGGAATGGCTTCGTCCCACTGTGTAGCCAGTTGACTGAATGACAGATTGTTTTCAGGTCCAGGCTGCGCGATAGCCGCATTCGAATACATAACTAAAACGAGTAACCGAAAAAAGACGTTAACTATTTTCATGAATCTATAATTATTAAATTTTCACTTTCCGGTCTACCAGTTTATTTAAGGTAAGGCCCTGCACCACCACAGAAAAGATCACAATCAAGAAGGTGCTTGAAACAATGAGTTCCCGATAAGGCGAGCCGGGAAGAGAAAGGGCCATGGCAATAGAGATGCCGCCTCGAAGTCCTGCCCAGGTAAGAATATACAGGCTGCCTGAGGCGATCTTTTTCAGTACAAAAAGAACCGGCAGGGTAATGCTGGTTAAACGCGCGATCAGGATGATGACAATAGACAGGCCGCCTATCAGCCAATGGTCGCTCACAAAAGGCATCAATACCAATTGAAGCCCGATCATTACAAAAAGAATGGTATTGAGCGCTTCATCCAGCAATTTCCAAAGCTGGTTCAGGTATATTTCTGCCGGATGATCTTTTCCAAAATTAAGGTTCCCGATAACCAGTCCGGCTGTAACGGCAGCCAAGGGCGCGGAAGCATGAAAATAGTGTGCAATTGCCGTTAACCCAAGCACCATGGACAGGGAGATCAGGAATATGGTTTGGAAATCTTTTATGGACCTGATCAGCAGGTAACCTAATAACCCGGTGATAAGACCGATAGAAATACCTCCTATCACATCTTTCAGGAATAAGCGCACGGCGTTTCCAAAAGAAAATCCTTCGGCCGGTTGCCCTGCAATCCCCAGCAGCGTAACAAAAAGTATCAGTCCTACAGCATCATTAAAAAGTGATTCTCCAGATAGGATCGTGCTAAGCCTTTCGGGTATCCTTGACTTACTCAGTATGGCGCTTACCGCAATAGGATCTGTAGGCGAGATCAGCGCGCCGAATAATAAACAATAGATAAAAGGAAGATCAATATCCAATAACATGGACACCCAATATAACAGTCCTCCGAACACGCCGGCAGACACCACCACGCCAACCGTGCTTAATATCAGGACAGGTTTAAGTAATACCTTTAGTTTGAAATAATCAAAATGCAGTGCGCTGGCAAATAATAAAAACCCCAGCATCACATCGAGCAGCACCGTTGAAAAATCTATATTTTGCGCCAGCGACAGAATAGTGGTGGCGATCACGCCATTGGTTTTACCGCCAACTAATATCAGCAGGGAAACGGCAACAGATATAACCATCACGCCTATGGTGCCCGGCATTTTTATGAAGCGTTCATTGATATAGGAAAATGAAGCGCTGAGGAAAACAAGTACACTGATGATGCTTAAAATATCCATAATTGAATTCCACTATTATCTCTTGTATTGAAAAATAAGGCCGACTGCGTAATTTACATTGCTTTCTCTTATTCTTTATCTATTCAAGTATTGTATATGAGCAGATCTCTTTTTTTACTTTTCCTGTTTATGGCGATAATTCCCCGGCAAATGCAGGCACAGGATCTTCCTGTTAACTATGATGAGTCCAAAATACCTGCTTATACCTTACCCGATCCACTTCGAATGGCTGATGGAAAAAGGATTACCACAAAAGAACAATGGATGAAGGTTCAACGCCCATTAATGCTGCAATTATATAAAGAAAATGTTTATGGCAAATTTCCCGGACCTCCTCCGGAAATTTTCTTTAAAACGCTTTCCACAGATTCTATGGCCATGAAGGGCAAAGCTATTCGTAAACAAGTGCGGATCAGTTTCAATACCGCCGACAGCGCTACTTATATAGATGTGCTGCTCTATATACCGGCATCGCACCTTAAGCCGGTCCCGGTTTGCCTGGGACTGAACTTTAACGGGAATCATACTGCGAGCCCGGATCATGATATTAATATTACGAAAAGATGGGTAAGAGAGGATGCAGACCACAGTCACCAGGCCGCCGATAGCGGTCGCGGCACTGAATCTTCCCGCTGGCCTGTTGAAGAAATGATAAAAAGAGGTTATGCCGTTGCCACCGCTTATTATGGCGATATGGAACCCGACTACGATTCAGGATGGACCACCGGCTTAAGAACCACTCTGGCAAAACAACTTAATATGCCCGCCAATGAATGGAGCGCCATCGGCGCATGGGCCTGGGGGTTATGCCGCATTGTCGATTAC
>JBDTVL010000098.1:0-7509 GCA_040007215.1 Flavitalea sp. | reverse complement strand
AAGGCAAATCAGGTACATTGAAAGGATGAACTGAGGGGGCCGCTGAATTTACACCGAGAAGCTTTCGCCGCATCCGCAACTGCGGCTTGCATTGGGATTGCTGAAATAAAATCCTTTTCCATTCAGACCGTCTGAGAAATCGAGTGTGGTATTCACCAGATACAGAAAACTCTTGAGATCAGTAACCACTTTAACGCCATTATCCTCAAAAACCTGGTCCATTGGTTTGGCTTCGTTGTCGAAATCCATTTTATAGCTCAGGCCCGAACAACCGCCGCCCACTACAGATACCCGGAGAAAGAAATCAGGCTGACCCTCAATACTCGCTTCCTGCATCAGGCCTCTTACTTTCTCTTTTGCTTTTTCACTTACGTATATCATGACTTGCCCTTTTAATAACGTTATTAATGAACTGCATTTTCATCAAATACGAGCTGTTCAAGACCATTCTTCACACGATAATCGTTGATAGCAGCCTTGATCGCATCTTCTGCCAGTACCGAACAATGGATCTTAACGGGAGGAAGATTCAGTTCTTCCACGATATCCATATTGTCTATGTTTAAAGCCTGGTCAACGCTTTTTCCTTTCAGCCATTCTGTAGCCAGGGAAGAAGAAGCGATAGCGCTTCCGCAACCGAAAGTTTTGAATTTTGCATCTTTGATCAGGCCGGTTTCATCATCCACTTCAATCTGCAGGCGCATAACATCGCCGCATTCCGGGGCGCCCACTAAACCTGTGCCCACATTTTTCTTCGATTTATCCAGCGTGCCTACATTCTTCGGGTTGCTGTAATGATCGATCACTTTTTCTGAATATGCCATGGTATTGTATTTACTGATGTCAAAATTAATCTTACTAATGATGCGCCCACTCGATCTTGTCCATATCCATACCTTCCTTGAACATTTCCCACAGAGGGCTCATGTCTCTTAATTTATTCACGGTTTTGGACACCTGCCGTATGGTATAATCGATCTGTTCTTCCGTGGTATACCTGCCCAGTCCGAAACGAAGCGAGCTATGCGCGAGGTCATCGCCAAGGCCCAGCGCTTTCAGTACATAAGAGGGTTCCAGCGAGGCCGAAGTACAGGCCGATCCCGAGGAAACGGCTATTTCTTTATTGAATCCCATCATCAGTCCTTCTCCTTCCACATATTTGAAAGAGATATTGCTCACATGCGGCAGGCGGTATTCCGTGCTTCCGTTTACATAAGCTTCTTCCAGTTTCAGCAGGGCCGTTTCCAGTTTATCGCGGAGCGCGGCAATGCGTTTTGTTTCTGATTCCATTTCCAGCATGCACAGTTCGCAGGCTTTGCCCAGTCCTACTATGCCCGGCACATTCAGCGTTCCGCTGCGCATACCTCTTTCATGACCGCCGCCATCCATCTGGGCGGTTACCTTAACGCGTGGATTCTTCCTGCGCACGTATAAGGCGCCAACGCCTTTCGGTCCATACATTTTATGCGCCGTGAAAGCTAACAGGTCTATCCCGTCCTTATTGACGTCTACAGGTACTTTACCTACAGCCTGAGTAGCATCGCTAAAGAATAATACGCCGTGTTTGCGGGCGATCTTACTGATCTCCTGCACCGGTTGAATTGTTCCTATTTCATTGTTCGCATACATGATAGCGATAAGGATGGTTGTGGGTTTGATAGCCGCTTCCAGTTCTGCGAGGTCTATCAGTCCATCCGGTTTCACATTCAGGTAAGTTACTTCTCCCCCTTCCTTCTCAATATGTTTACAGGTATCCAGTACGGCTTTATGTTCGGTATTGGCGGTGATGATATGATTGCCTTTAGCGGCATACATATCAAAAATGCCTTTTATAGCCAGGTTATCGCCTTCGGTGGCTCCGGAGGTAAAAATAATTTCCTTTGGATCGGCGCCAATGAGTTTAGCTACCTGCTCGCGGGCATAATCAACGCCTTCCTCGGCCTGCCATCCAAAAGGATGATTACGGCTTGCGGCATTTCCAAAATGCTGGGTAAAAAAGGGGATCATCGCTTCCACTACGCGCGGATCGCAGGGAGTGGTGGCATTATGATCCAGATAAATAGGAAAATTCAACATATTCGCTCAATTTTTAAATCCTGCTGAGGATAAGTACAAAATTAGTCTAAATGGTTCTATTTTACAGCTTCATTTACCATTAAGCGCTTATTTTATGAGCCCTTTAAAGCCGCCCATCTTAAAACGCTGTTATGAACCAGATTGAACACATTGGAATAGCCGTTAAGAACCTTTCAATAGCCGTTCCGTTATTTGAAAAGCTGTTAAATAGTCAGTGTTATAAGACAGAACTGGTGGAGGGCGAAAAGGTGAATACGGCGTTTTTACAATCGGGGCAGGCCAAGATCGAATTGCTGGAGGCTTCTGGTCCCGACAGCGTTATAGCCACCTATATCGACAAAAAAGGCGAGGGTATTCATCATATTGCTTTTGAGGTGGACGATATCGAGGCGGAAATGAAAAGACTTTCGGAGGAAGGTTTCGAGCTGCTGAATACAACGCCCAAAAAAGGGGCCGACAATAAGATGGTTTGCTTTTTTCATCCACGCTCTACCAATGGCGTGCTGATTGAATTGTGCATGGAGATAAAGTCAAAATAGCTATACTGCTATTCTTCTGTGGGTTCGACCAGTTTATTCAGTCCCAGTTTTTCGAGGGCAAGGGCTGCTGCAACCTGGCTGGCGTCTTTTTTATTATAGGCTTTAGCTTCTGTGATCAGTTCGCCATTGACTACGGCGCCGATCGTAAATAATCTTCTGCCTCCTTCTATTTTTTCGCTGAGGGTTTCAAATTCAAGGTTTTTGCCGTTCTTATTAGCCCAGCCATATAACCGGTTCTTATGATTGATCTCGAGGTTTTCAAGGTCTTCCATGAACAGGTGGGGGATGATCATTCTTTCCATCACCCAAAGCTGGGTTTTCTCGAAACCTTTATCGAGGTAGATGGCGCCTACCAGGGCTTCCAGGGTATTGCCAAATATCTGGCTGATCTTAAGCGAGTTATCAAATTTATTAAACTGCGTGATCTTCTTAAGGCCCATTTTTATGGCAATCTCGTTGAGCTTATTGCGGTTCACCATTTTGCTTCTCATCTCGGTCAGAAAGCCTTCTTCTTTGTAAGGGTATTTTTTAAAGAGAAAATCGGCTATGATGCCGCTGAGAATAGCGTCGCCGAGATATTCGAGCCGTTCATTATTTTCATCGGCGCTATCCCGCACGGATCTGTGCGTAAGCGCCGCCTGGTAAAGCGCAGTTTTACCAGGAACAAAGCCTATAACGTTACGAAGGTTCCTTGCGAAGGAAGCATTTGAACGTTTAGGAAAAAAGCGGTCAAGGATACCCACAATTGACAAGCTACAAACTTTTTAGTGAAGCAAAAAAACTAACCGGCCGTGGCAGGTTATTCAATATATTTTTTCACGATAACGCAGGCATTATGTCCGCCAAAGCCGAAAGTATTACTCAACGCCGCGCGAACCGTGCGTTTATGTGATTTACCAAAGGTGAAATTAAGGCGGGGATCGAGGCTGGGGTCGTCGGTGAAATGGTTAATGGTAGGGGGAATATGATCTTCCTTTACGGCCATGATGCAGGCGATAGCCTCTACAACGCCGGCGGCGCCGAGGCAATGACCGGTCATTGACTTGGTAGAGCTGATATTCAGCTTAAAAGCCTGCTGTCCGAATACATCCATAATAGCCTTAACTTCTGCGGCATCGCCTAATGGGGTAGAGGTTCCGTGGGCATTGATATAATCAATATCTTCAGGTTGCATACCCGCATCGTCGAGGGCGGAGAGCATAACATTTTTAGCGCCGAGCCCTTCGGGATGCGGCGCTGTAATATGATGAGCATCGGCAGTGGCGCCGGCTCCTGCAATTTCAGCATATATTTTTGCGCCCCGGCGCAGTGCGTGGTCGAGGTCTTCCATGATCAGGCTTCCCGCTCCTTCGCCCATAACAAATCCATCGCGGTCTTTATCATAAGGGCGGCTGGCAGTGGAGAAGTCATCATTTCTTTCGCTGAGAGCTTTCATGGCATTAAAACCACCTACGCCTGCCTGGCTGATGACATTTTCCGCGCCGCCCGAAAGGATAATATCGGCTTTTCCCAGTCTGATCAGGTTATAGGCTTCCATGATGGCATTGGTAGAGGAAGCGCATGCGCTTACCACGGCAAAGTTGGGGCCCCTGAATCCATGACGCATGGAGATCTGCCCAGCGGCAATATCAAGGATCATTTTTGGGATAAAGAAAGGATTGAAACGGGGAATACCATCTCCGTTGGCAAAGTTGATCACCTCTTCCTGGAAAGTGATAAGCCCCCCGATACCGCTGGCGAATACTACCCCGATACGGTCGGGATTGGTATTTTCAGGGGTTATACCCCCGTCTTTAACGGCTTCATCGCTGGAAATGAGCGCCGATTGGGTAAACCGGTCCATTTTCCTGGCTTCTTTCCTGTCAAAAAAATTAAGGGGATCGAAATTTTTGAGTTCGCAGGCAAAACGTGTCTTGAATTTGGCGGCATCGAACTGAGTGATCATGTTAGCGCCGGAGACGCCGCCAACAAGACTGTTCCAGTATTCCGGCAGATTATTACCTATAGGAGTAAGTGCGCCGATGCCTGTAACAACAACACGTTTAAGTTTCATCTGAAAATATTATGTCAATAATTCGCCAAATGCAACAAGGTCACACGTTGATTCTGCTCTGCAACATCAATATTTTCAACAAAAGGTTCATTAACTGACCCTTTTTGTCTCATATGGCTTAACCGGAAGCGTTTGAGATAAGATACAAATCCGCCAAAACTGCCTGGAGAGCGCTATTGGCGGATGTATATTCATTCATCCTTAACCGACCCTGGTTTACTTTGCGTGTTCTTCCAGGTACGCGATGGCCTGGCCTACGGTGGTAATAGTTTCAGCTTGTTCGTCAGGAATAGAGATATTGAATTCTTTCTCAAACTCCATAATTAACTCAACGGTGTCTAAAGAATCCGCTCCCAGATCATTGGTAAAAGAAGCTTCATTGGTAACTTCTGCTTCTTCTACGCCTAACTTATCAACTATGATCTTTTTAACTCTTGTTGCGATGTCTGACATTTTTGTAAATTTTAGTTACGGCTGCAAAAATATAATTTTTGAAGTAATCTCAATAAAACACTCATTATTAATTATCACCGGCCTTTTCAGGCCATTTACCGCTATTATTTCGTATAAGGCGGAAGGAAAGTGATAATACATTTTACAATATTCAGTTTTTTTCTTCAAATACCCTCGTAGAATTGCTCGCGCAATGGCAAAAGGAACAAGATAAAAGGTAAATACCTATATTGCAATAACCAAACCATCCACCAATACATCACCTTCATGGCGCTCAAGATACTCGATTATGGTTCCCGCGAATATCAGCAAATGGTTCAGCTTCGTAATGAGGTGCTTCGAAAACCCCTGGGCCTTGCCTTCCTCGCCGATGAACTGGAAAGCGAAAAGGAAGAAATCCTGATCGGCGCTTTCGAGGAAGAGAAGATGCTGGGATGCTGCATGCTCATTAAAGTTAATCCGGGTACGGTTCGTTTAAGGCAAATGGCTGTTCTGAATAATCTTCAGGGCAAAGGAATCGGCAGAGCATTAATGCAGTTTGCCGAAAATATAGCCCGCGACAGCAGGTACAGCAAAATCATGATGCACGCCCGTAAAACAGCTACCGGCTTCTATGAGAAGCTCGGCTATGAAGTTTGCGGCGACGAGTTTCAGGAAGTTACCCTGCCCCATGTAGTCATGGAAAAAAGACTATAATTATTTAATGAACTTTATTGAAAAAGGATAGTGGTACAGTTTTCCTTCGCTGGCTTTTATCGTGGCCATGATCACGAGCACAAGCGCGGCTATAGCTAATAGCCAGATAAGCAGCAATCCTATCAGCACAAAGATCAATATAAAACAGATCATGAATCCTATGAATAAGGTGATCTGAAAATTAAGAGATTCTTTTGCATGCGCAGTAGCAAAAGGCGAGCTGTCTTTTTTGATCAGGTAAATGATAAGCGGGGCTATAAAACCGCCAACCAGCGTAAGGATATGAGCCAGTACAGCCATTGTCTTATCATCCTGGGAAGGTGGAATCAGCGCAGGTTCATCTGTTCCAAGAAAAGCGTTTTGTTCAGTCATGTTTAGGAAGTTTGATACAATTTAGGAATTTTTAACAAAATTCCTCATTCTTGTCAGTAAGTCGAATATCTGCTGCATGCTTTTAATATCGGTTACCGACAACATAAACAATTTACCTGTTTGCTTAAGCTTCGCCTTGTTGGTCTGCGATTGTATAAAACTGAGGATCGAGCGGAAAATATCCGATTCGAAATAAGGCGAGGAGGGGTTATTGACAAAATAACACCTGAGGGTCTCTTCCCTGAGCATGATCCTTTCAAATCCAAGCTCCACTGCAACCAGGCGGGTACGAAGGGTATCGAAAAGGTCGAGTACCTGTGGGGGTATATGGCCAAAACGATCCTGCAGTTCGGATTCAAAATCTTTTACCTCTTCGTCATTCCGGCAGTTGTCCAGCCGGGTATAAAGAGATAACCTTTCGGTAATACTTTCCACGTAGCTGTCGGGGATCAGTATTTCCAGGTCGGTATCAATGGTGCAATCCTGAACAAAATCTTCCTGTTTGGCAATCTCCTCTTTGAACAACTCCCGAAAGGAAGTGCGTTTAAGTTCCTTGATAGCTTCATCCAGTATTTTCTGGTACATTTCAAATCCTATATCGGCCATAAAGCCGCTCTGTTCTCCTCCCAGCATATTTCCGGCCCCCCGGATATCGAGATCGCGCATAGCAATCTGGAATCCGCTGCCCAGCTCGCTGTGCTGCTCAAGCGTCTGTAATCGCTTCCTGGAGTCGTTAGGCAGCGTGCTCACCGGTGGGGAAAGAAGATAGCAGAAAGCTTTTTTATTACTTCTCCCCACCCTTCCTCTTAACTGGTGAAGATCGCTGAGGCCAAACTGGTGTGCATTATTGACAAGTATGGTATTTACATTGGGGATGTCCACGCCGCTTTCCACAATATTCGTACATACGAGCACGTCATATTTCTTATCAATGAAATCAAGTATTCTTTCTTCCAGTTCATGACCTTCCAATTGGCCATGCGCAAAGCCGATACTCAGATCCGGGCAAAGCGATTGTATGATACCGGCCATTTCTGACAGTCCCAGGACCCGGTTATGAATAAAGAATACCTGTCCTCCTCTTTCTGTTTCATAATAGATCGCGTCGCGGATGACATCTTCATTAAATACCTGCACTTCAGTTTGAATGGGCTGCCTGTTGGGTGGCGGGGTATTGATGATGCTGAGGTCGCGGGCGCCCATGAGGCTGAACTGCAGCGTTCTTGGTATAGGCGTTGCCGTTAGCGTCAGGCAATCGACATTAGTCCTGATCGTTTTTATTTTCTCTTTATGGGCCACGCCGAATTTGGTGAAGGGCTG
>JBDTVL010000097.1:0-7547 GCA_040007215.1 Flavitalea sp. | reverse complement strand
GTCTATGCCATTGAATTATACCGATCAGCCTGCAGTGGCCTTCACCGGAAGCGCAGATGAAAAACTGGCAAAAATTGCTCTTCAAAAATGGATATCTTTATATTTTAATGGTCTTGAAGCATGGTTTGACTGGCGCAGAACAAATATGCCGGCCATCGTTCCGGGACCTGCTAATCTTAACAATAATAAAGTTCCTGTCAGGTATATATATCCATTAAGTGAGCAATCGCTTAATGCAGCACATCTAGCCGAAGCTGTTCAACGCCAGGGCGGCTCCGATGACCTGAATACAAAAATGTGGTTGTTGCAGAATTAGCATGAAGACATTGAAAAGGGCCATTTTATTTTTTCTCCTCAACTGTTTGTGTGAATATGCATTCACGCAAACAGTTATTCCTGGTAAAGCGTTACCGGAATGGAAAGAAGGGTTTATGGACCTTCACCATATCAATACCGGGAGGGGAAATGCCGCTTTTTATATTTTCCCTGATGGAACAACGATGTTACTGGATGCAGGTGAACTATCGCCGCTGGATGAACGAACTTTTACGCCCCGCAATGCTTCTATTAAACCCGACTCTTCCAAAAAGCCTTACGAATGGATCGTTGATTATATCCGTCGCGTCGCTCCTGAAAAAGAAAGGACCGTATTGAATTATTCCCTGATCACTCATTTTCATGACGACCATTTTGGCGCATGGTATCCTTCGGCCCCGGCTTCCTCAGAAGGTAATTATGTGTTATCGGGTATTACCGGGGTAGGCGATCTGCTGACCATTCAGCGTTTAATCGATAGAGGATGGCCTGATTATAATTATCCTTACAACATAAGAAAGATGGCCTCCAAATATGGAGGAGGCGAGATAGCGTTCAACAAAACAATGCAGAACTATTTTACATTTACTGAATGGCAACGTCGATCTGGGCTTATTATGTCTGGTTTAATACCAGGCAGCTCCCGGCAGATCCTTCTGCTCAGGCATCCGGCAGATTATCCTGATTTTTTTATCCGGAATGTAAAAGAGAACCAGTGGATCTGGACTGGAAAAGATTCCTCTGTAGCCAATTATTTTCTTTCCAGCGATTCTTTGAAGCCTTCAACATGGGCCGATGAAAATGCCCTCAGCCTGGCCATAACGATTAATTATGGTCCGTTCAGTTATTATGCCGGGGGCGATAATCCCGGAAATATTTTTCCGGGCGATAACCCTTTTAGGGAAGTGGAAAAACCAATTGCCAGCGCTATCGGCGAAATGGATGTGGCCCTTATGGATCATCACGGCAACCGTGATGCAGTGAGCGCTTATATGATACAGACGCTAAGACCTTCCGTATGGATAGGGCAAACCTGGTCGGCTGATCATCCCGGTCAGGAAACGCTGATACGGCTCACCAGCAAATATATTTATGATCATCCCGGCGATCTGTTTGCTACGAATATGCTGCAGGCTAACCGGTATGTTATTGGTCCGCTGATCGACAGATCGTATAAAAGCCAGCAGGGACATATTGTAGTGCGCGTATTGCCCGGAGGTAAAACCTATTATATCATTGTGCTCGATGATACCAGGGCAGATATTCCGGTTAAAGCGGTCTTTGGCCCCTATACCTCAAAATCGCATAAAACACGGTGATACAGTCTTAACCATTTAACTTCTTTTCCAACTCCTGTATCTCCTGGAAAGTGAAAGGCTCATGATCTTTCCCTCTGAGCCACTGATTATAGCGCTGATTTTGCGATTCTGTCATGGTATCGAGATAAGCAGCCAGCATTTCCGGGGTCAGGCCCGAAGAAGTATTGCCAAACCTGAGAAGGATATCCTGAATAAGTTCTTCCTGCAAATCTTGCTTTTTACGAACTTCTTTAAGCTTGTCCAGGATCAGGAAACTCATAAACAATACAATGGCGACAAGGATAGTGAAATAAGTAAGCATGTTGTCGATTAGATTTTACGGGTTAATGGCAAAAGTTACACTTTTTATGATTAAAATGACCCATCGGGACTTCTGCAAATAAATAGTAACGGTATTATTTAAGGATAAGCTTATCGGCAAGCATTTTCATAAAATAGCCTCCTACTACGCTTCTGGCCCGGAATCCGACCATTTTGCCATTGGTTGTTTCATGCCAATCGCTTATTGGTACCCGTGAGGAAGTCTCTAATGCGAATTTATGAATAGGATCAACAAGAGCGTCGAAATCGCGATGACTGCCGGCAAAACTGGCCGTCCATATGATCCAGTCCGATTTGGTATATGTTTTACGGCTGTCCAAAGGCAGGCCGAATTTTTCCTGCTTTGACAGGTAATAGGCGATTTCTTTATCATAAATTTCCTGGGGGAACAGGTTCAGGGAAAGAACTTTATCCCATACAAGGTTATATTTCTGGCTCCAGGTTCCTTTCTGATCGAAGGTTAATGCATAATGATCGCCATTGTCTGCCAATTGCATCCATCGGTTAACCATGCCCGTTGCCATATAGCGATATTTATCGGCTGTATCCTTTTCGCCCAGGGTTTCTGCCATTTGTGCATAACAGGCGATAGCTACAATAGCTTTAATGGAAAGGTTTGCATTGCGCGCGAGGTGTCCGGCGAAATCGTCGGTGCATAACTGCGTTTTGGGATCAAACCCTTCTTCCGATAAATAGTTGACCCAGGCGCTTAATGTTTTCCAATGCAACTTCGCATAATCCGCATTGCCCTGTACTTTAGCTATAGCAGCCGTAAGAATGATCATGTTTCCTGATTCTTCTACAGGCATATCTTCGCCATATGTCTGGCCATTGGCAACAGGATAGGTGCCCAGGTCATGCGCTGCAAAAGGTTTGGCAAACTTTCCGCTCTCACTGTAATAAAATATGCCATTTAGCATCCCTTGCAATAATGATGGATTGTAAATCAGGTACAAGGGAGAAGAAGGGTACGTGACATCGACTGTGTTGATAGAACCATTGCTAAAATTCTCTTTGGATAACCACAGGATCTCTCCCCGGGGACTTTTTACCAGCTGATGAGCAGCTATACTTTGCCGGTAGCCCAATACGCACAGGTCGGCATAGTTTTTACCGCCCGCTTTTTCAGCGTCGGCATACATGCTTTTATTGAAGAGCGTACACTTTTCCATTACTGAACTGTACTGGTCCGCCGCTTTTGAAAGCAATGCATCCATTGTTTCTTTACCGGAATTATTCCACCAGGGTCGTAGATTTTTTGAGAAATATTGTATGGAATAAACATCGTCATATCCTATTGCTATAAACTTTTCAACAGGAGAAGCATCGATTTTGCCGAATGGGATAACAGTGTTCAGCGCCAACTGGCGACCCTCTTGAATGGAAGTTGCCGTACTGCCGCTAAAAAATGCCCTGGCGCTTTCTTTCTCCGTGGTAATAAACTGAACGGGCTGATCCGATGTTGGAACGGCAACATACATATAACCCCAGTCTATCCTCAGGTTATCGCCTTTTTTCTGAAGAATGGGCTGTTCTTTTGTTCCTGCTTTTAATAACGACAGCGAACCGCTATTGTATTTTTTAGCGGTTACTGGTTGCGTTGGCTTATCAACGGCCAGCGCCGTTGATAAGCTGAAAAATATTTTTACCTGGTGCGATTGTTCGTCATTTGATTTCACCTGGTAAGAAATATAGGATACAGGCCTTGACAGAATATCCAGATCGTCTAATAATAAGGGCGAAGTGAAAGTCACCTGCAGATCCACTTTGCCGCAGGTAAACCTATAAATGGTTTGGGTAGCGTTCAGATCAACGCTTATTTGTTTAGCCACCCTTATCTGCGGTAGCTCTTTTTCAGCCTTGCCTAAAAAACGATAAATGGTTCCATCTACGCTGATCATGCCGGTTATTGGCTGGTCGGTTCCTGTCCAGTGTGTGGTAGAGGAGGAAGTAAGTTGATCTGTTGCAGACCATACGCTAAAATAGGGATTATGCGTAATTAATGGATAGGCCGGCGCTTTCCTTTCCTGGGCTTGGGTAAATGCGCTGAAAAGAATGGAGCTTATAGCTGAAAATAAAAGTGTGATCCTGTTATTATTCATATGAGCGCTCTTTATAGGGAAACAGTATAAATTTATGGTTAGTATTTTTTCATCAGTCTAACCAGTAGCCCGCTGATAATGTTATATCCTTTGTCTGTGGGATGAAGGCCATCAAAGGTGATATCGCCTGCTTCCACAGGATAGGGGTACTCATCTGTTTCCGGGTTGAATGGGATATTGATGAAATCGGGGTATACATATTTTTTATAAGCGCCGGTTGCCGGGTCTTTAAGGCGTTTATATTTTACCAGATTTTTCAAATCCATACCCGGAGTATGAAACAGATCCACTACCGCGAAATGTTCCTGTTTCCCGATAAGCCTTATTGCGTTAGCGAATTGTTCCAGCGTCTGGCCGTTCTTTTCTTTATAGGAACCGTAGGCAATATTTTTCACATCATTTATATACACAAAATCTACCCGCTGCATCGGGGTGATCAATATGATTTTAGCGCTGGCATTTAGACTTCGGACATTATTGATGATGATGCGGAAAGAGCCATATACGGTTTCATTACCTGTATTATTGGTATAGTCGGAAATACTTCCTATGGGTCGTCCCTGCCACCAGTCGTTCGTGCCCAGGAAGATGGAGTAAACATCTGCTTTAACCAGTCCAAGTTCCTTAATGTTTTCAGCAATACCTCCTGATGTCCACCCGTCATGCCCCTGATTGATATAATGTATGTTCGGAAGTTTCTCCGTTGTCATGATCATATATCCTTTGGTGATACGGTTGCCTGTTTTTTCGGTATGTTCATTGAGATAGGTGATAGAATCGCCAATAGCCACCCAGGTAATTTCTTTTTTAGTGAAAGAAGCGATAATAAAGATAAAAGCAATTGCAGGAATATATTTTTTCATCAGTTTCTTTTATACATTGTTGCTATAAATAAACATGTGCAATCTAAGCGTTTCCTGCCTGCGTGGCGAAATAGCTATGAGATTAAATATATTAACTAAACCTGTATTCTGGTAAAAAACCGGGTTTAGCAATGATTATATATAAAATGAACTATTTTGATCGGTAATTGGAAAATTATGATCATGTCAATATCCAGGTTTTTTTTAAGTATCGCCTTAGTCTTCATGATATCGGGTGTTGAAGCTCAGCAGGCCATAAATAAGCTGCCTTATTATCCCTATTTCAATAGCCGGGATGGGCTTCAGCATTCGCTGGATATTTTTTCGGCTAACAAGAATGCGACGGTAGCTTTTTTGGGGGGATCTATCACTTTTAATGCAGGTTGGAGAGATATGGTTTGCGATTACCTGAAGCGACGATTTCCGGCTACGCAGTTTCATTTTATTGCTGCGGGTATTTCTTCTCTTGGAAGTTTGCCGCATGCTTTTCGGTTGCAACGCGATGTCCTTGATAAGGGAAAAGTAGACCTGCTGTTTGTGGAGGCTGCAGTTAATGACCATGCCAATAAAACGGATAGCCTTATTCAACTGCAATCTCTTGAGGGTATTGTCAGGCATGCCAGAAATAATAATCCTGCGATGGATATAGCGTTAATGTCTTTCGCCGATGAGTTTAAATCGGCAGATTTTGATAATGGTATTGTTCCAACAGAAGTTGTGAATCATGAATTGATCGCTGAACATTACCGTCTTCCATCTATCAACCTGGCTAAGGAAGTGCATGACCGTATCAGCAATAATGAGTTTAGCTGGAAAGCTGATTTTAAGGATCTGCATCCTTCTCCATTCGGTCAGCAATTGTATTTTAATACTATTAAAGCAATGCTGTCCGCCTGTTTTGACAGCGCAGGGCTGAAGCATGAAATGGCCAGCTTGCCATTGCCTGCGCCTTTGATGAGCGCGCCGATAGATAAGGGAAGATTTGTGAGCATTACAAAAGTTAAGGCAGATAAAAACTGGAAATGGTATAAGGACTGGACGCCTTCCGACAGTTTACCTACACGTGTAGGTTTTGTGCATGTTCCGCTATTGGAAACCACTACGCCGGGCGCTTCTTTCACTTACAGATTCAGGGGTAGCGCTGTGGGCTTATCATTATTGACAGATGCTGAGGCCGGAACGATTGTGTATTCTATTGATAATGGTCAGGCGAACGAAATAAACCTGGTTACAGAGTGGAGTAATAGTCTTCATTTACCCTGGTTTGTTTTATTAGGTAGCGGTCTTGGCCCGGAAAAGCATCTGCTTAAAATGAGTTTTGCCGGTAAAGCGGGAGGCGCCCCCAATTCGCAGGCCTGCAGGATATTAAACCTGATGGTGAATGATTATTGAGGACTATTTAACCGCCCTGCATATATTCTTACAATTTAAGTAGCTTTATATATGCCATCTCGTACATTCATTGCCATTATCAGCGTTCTAAAAAATGGTATAGCAGGTCATACAAGAGCCTTGCTGGTACTGCTGGTCATGATATGCTCTTCCACTTTTCTGTATACCGGTTGCAGCCTTTTTCAGCAGGATGCAAAAGAAGCGATTCCGGAAAAGATCAGCTACAATTTTCATATCCGTCCAATTTTATCCGACAAATGTTTTGCGTGTCATGGTCCTGATGCCAACAAACGCCAGGCGAATTTCCGGCTCGATAAAGAAGCTTCTGCATTTGCCCCGCTCACAGAAACAAAAGGCGCTTTCGCCCTGGTGCCAGGTAAACCCGAAGCCTCCGAACTTTTCAAAAGGATCAGTTCAGAAGATCCCGATTACCAGATGCCTACTCCGGCCTCTCATTTCGGACTGCTGAGCCCTCATGAGATAGCGGTCATTAAAAAATGGATACTCCAGGGGGCTAAATATGAAACCCATTGGGCATTTACTAAACCGGTTAAGCAGGAAATTCCAATACTTAAGGATAGCAGTTGGTGCAGAAACAGCATCGATTATTTTATCCTCGACCAGATGCAGGTAAAAGGGTTACAACCTAATGAAATAGCAGATAAGGAAAGGATGCTTAAAAAACTCTCCTTCGATATTACCGGCTTACCGCCCACTATTGCAATGATGGACAGCTTCATGGCAGATACTTCTACACTGGCTTATGAACAAATGGCAGATAGCCTGTTGTCCATGCCATCCTATGGAGAAAAAATGGCTTTGCAATGGCTCGACCTGGCCCGTTATGCCGACAGCTACGGATACCAGGATGATAATATCCGCACACAATGGCCCTACCGCGATTGGGTGATCCATGCTTTCAATACGAATATTCCTTACGATAGTTTTTTGGTATGGCAGATCGCCGGCGATCTGCTGCCATCGGCTACTAAAGAACAGGTATTGGCCACCGCTTTTTTGCGTAACCATAAATTCACGGAAGAAGGCGGGGTTGTACCTGAAGAATACCGGGTAGAATATAACCTCGATAAAACAAAAACTTTTGGCAAAGGTATCCTGGGCGTAACTATTGAATGCGCACAGTGCCATGATCATAAATTCGATCCTTTCAGTCAAAAGGATTATTACAGCCTCTATGCTTTTTTCAACAATACAAAAGAGCCGGGATTCCAGGG
>JBDTVL010000096.1:0-7612 GCA_040007215.1 Flavitalea sp. | reverse complement strand
AAAAATCTTAATTGTTTAATCATTAAAGTACAAATCATGCCGAAAACTCATTTCACTCAAAACCGGATGGTGGCAAATCAGAAAGATGTTGTCATGCCTTCCCGCCGTAAATTCTTAGGATTTGCCGGCGCTGCTACAGGACTAATAGTTATTGGTTCAAGCTGTAACAAAAATGATATGCCTACCAATCCATCAGGAACTCAGGACTACGATCTTGGTTCGGGAGATATTGGCATATTAAACTACGCTTATGCACTAGAACAACTGGAAGCTGCATTCTATACTAAAGCTATGGATTCGCAGTATTCAGGGATAGGCGCCGAAGCGGCTTTGCTCACAGATATCCGCGATCATGAAATTGCACATCGTGAATTTTTCAAAAATGCATTAGGAGACAAAGCAATCGGCGTTCTTGAATTCGATTTCAGCAGTATCGATTTTGGTTCAAAAGACAGTGTACTGGCTACAGCTAAAGCATTTGAAGATCTTGGCGTAACTGCGTATAATGGCGCAGGACGTTTGATCGTTTCTGCCGATTACCTGGTGCTGGCTGGCAAGATCGTATCTGTAGAAGCCCGTCATGCAGCATATATCCGTGAACTAATCGCTCCTGGAAGTTTTGCTGATGAAACAGCGCTTGACATGAATGGACTTGACGGAGCTAAGAAACCCGCCGATGTTTTGGCCATAGCGTCAACCTACATCAAAACAAAGATCAATGCAAGCAATTTACCAACCTATTAAATAAATTTTTATGAATGTTAATCATATTTTAAGCGAACTGGAAAAAACTGATGCAGACGTGTACGACCGCCTCAACTCGCGCCGCTCAGCTTTAAAGAATTTTGCCAATCTGGGAGGTAAACTTGCACTCACCGCAGTTCCCGTTTTATTTGGCTCTTTATTCAAAAAATCATACGCAGGCACAAAGGGCATCAATGATGTATTTGAAGTATTAAACTATGCGCTGACGCTGGAATATCTTGAAGCGGAATTTTACGCCACCTCACTTACTTCTGCCGGTCTATTACCTGCAGGGAGGGTAAAAGATGGTATCACTACCATTTCAGGCCATGAAACAGCTCATGTTAACTTCCTGAAAACAGCTATCACTGCGGCAGGCGGTACGCCTGTTGATAAACCAACCTTCGATTTTTCGGCAGGTAATGGTACAGGAAATGGTCCTTTTAAAGAAGTATTTAATGATCTGGGTCTATTCCTCGCTGTTGCACAGACTTTTGAAGATACTGGCGTAAGAGCATACAAAGGCAGAGCGGCAGAAATTGTTGGCGGAGGAGATTATCTCACCGCAGCTCTTCAGATCCATTCGGTTGAAGCAAGGCACGCCTCTTTTATCAGGAAATTAAGAAAAGAACTGGGATCCGGCGTTGGCAATCTTAAACCATGGATAACCGGAAATCAAAGCGGTATCGCCAGCACAGCCGTACAGGCCAGCTATGATGGAGAAGATAATACCATGCAGGCAACCATAGAAATAGTGAACATTAATGGTTTCTCTATTTCTACAGATGCAGCGACAGAATGTTTCGACGAACCGCTGACCCCTGAACAGGTTTTAGCTATCGTTGACGGATTTATAGTATAATGTTCCATTTGATTTTAATAAGAAAGGCCGGTTTAACTTCCGGCCTTTCTTATTTCATATCCTTCTTGATTACTTCATCAGTTTCCTGTCCTTGAAATCCGAAGCAATAAAGCCTACTACCTTGTCCGTAATTTTCTTACGGGTAAACCAACTGCCGGCGCTGATCAGTGTATTCCAGGGAAAGGGAATATTCAGCATATTGCAGGCCAGTTTACGATACCTGTTTCCGATCTGTTTGCGGTAACCGAAAAGGCAATCTGCTTCCAGAAGGTCAAAATGATACTCGGGCAGTTGTCCCTTATCGCTAGTAATATCGTCAGGCCCCATAATGCTTACCTCCGGTATAATAGGCGCCCATCTGCCTTTGGCATCGGTACGCACAAATCGTTGTCTCGAACTTTCATGATCATAACCTTTTATCACCGACTCAATACATACCCGGTCATCGCCTGTTGCATCAAGATTTGCGACAAAATATTTTCTAAGAAAACTCTGGCAGTTTTTTCTTCCCAGGAAAAAATCATGAATGCGAAAATCCTTATTCAGGAATCCGCCAAAACCCCGAAGCGATCCGCAGGCTAATGCGTACTCTGGCCGCATATCGTCTTTAGACGGAGCCATTAAATGAAGACCATAGTTTTCTTTGTTATATGCGTCAAGCGCCTTCTTGGCATCGAAAAGCAACTGTGAACTCATGGCATTGAGCAGCGAAGGCGTAAATGTTTTAAGATGCGCTGAACTTTCATCGGGTATTTTCATTCTCATATCAGAAGAAGGAAAAGGATCGATCAGGATAACGGTTGAATTGGTGAGCGCAGTCGCGGAGCTTTCTTCCGGTATATCTTTATAATATTTTTTTCGCATCGATAGCATGAAATCGCGCATCACTTCAACAGGTTCGTTGTTGACAGCACCGCCATCGGCATTCAGTGAAATATAATAGCCGTCCTTTTCATTTAGATGGATCTGTTCTTTAAGAAAACTGCCTTTATTAACGAAAGGATGTTCCCATAGATAGCGCGCCTTTCGTTTAACCAAACGCGCTTTTAGCCCGAGTGGAAAAGCTCCTGTTGCTGGCGCCGACATAAGCAGCGTTTCAATATTTTCCGGCTGATTGTATGAAAGTTCCATCCTGCCATCATTACTAACGGCATCGCCCCACCTGAAATGCGCAAGATCACGATGTTCAAAGGCAAACTGCGAAGCCCCCGTTGCAGCCTTGGTATGCAGTTCATATTTAATACCCGTTATATTGAACAATGTTAAAAACAATTCGGACTCTGGACAGAGATAAGCTGGAATACCTTTACGGTCTTTTGCTAATCCGGCAATATACTGTCTGAACTTATATGCCACTGCATCAATAAAATCGGTGTTCATTGCAGATGGCACATAACCTTTGGAAATATCTTTCCCGTTCAGCATCTCTCCAAAAACATCATCATCGCTCAGGTTCACCCAGGCATCCCATAGAATATTCTTTCCATCCGATAAAGGCTGGTTGTTGACGAGGCGATAAGGATGCAGCTTATCCTGCATAGCGAAAAGCGTTATAGCGGCTGTAATTCCTCCGCCTGAAGATCCTCCAAGCAGGTCGATCACTACCCGATGATCAGGGATATCATCTCGACCGCGCTGCAGCTCCCAATTTTCCAAGGCTTCTGTTAAATAATCAATTACGCCCGCAGTGTATGCTCCGGCGGAAACAGAGCCCGCCATACATAATCCAAGATGGAAGAGTTTTTCATTCATGGCATTCATTTTTTCAGGAGAATTGTAATAGATATCGAAACTACTATTTATTGAAATGCATACTCACCTATAAAACGGTATAAATGTAACGGCTATCCTAAGAATAATAACCAACAGCAAAGGACGCTTTCAATTTAATTAAAGGCTTCTTGGATGCTGAATTCTTTTACGGGGGCTGTATTTATAGAGTAATACTACTAAAAAAAGAGGTCGTACATCTACTACTCATAAGTATTTTTATCTAGTGTTTGTTAAAATAATTATGAACATTGTGGAAATCTATGTGTGAATAATTGTTACCCGCATTAAAACAGGTGATCTTTGATCTAGTCAAATGCATCTAAGTCCTTTTAAAAGTCCAAGTCCTTTAATCCTATCCCTTGAAAAACAGTCCAGATCATCCTAAAACCGTTTTGTCCAAATCTATGAAAAGTCCAAAAAATCCGATGTCTGTTACCCGCATTGGAAAGCCACTGTAACTTAATCTAAACAGTGAAAAATATTCCCTGCAGTTTCTCTGCGGGGATTTTTTTGCCTTTCCCGCCAATAAACTTTTTATACACCACACGCCAGCGCTGAGTTTCCATTTATTTTCATCTTTAGTTTAAAGAACAGCCTGCCATTCGGATAGTGAAATACCGGCCTTTACCTGTAAGGTTTAGGCATTGTGTTTTTTTATTCCCGGGATTTAAGATTTTTACGATTGGTTTTCTTCCTATCTTAACGAAAATTTTCTTTCAAAAACTAACTAAACTATAACTGATGCCGAAACAATCTAATGCCCAGTCGAGAAGATCCTTTATCGAAAAATTCTCTAAGGGAGTAGCCGGTATATCTCTGCTTCCATTGGCTGCGGGAGCAGCTGTGTCAACGCCAACGGTTACAAAATCCATTTCCCGCCGCCCAAATGCTTATTCCGCAAATGACCAGATACAGATTGCTCTTATAGGCGCCGGAGGTATGGGTAATGCTGATGCCAGTACGGCCATCACCGTTCCCGGGGTAAAGCTTATAGCCGCCTGCGACCTCTATACAGGCAGGCTCAACGATGCCAAAAAGAAATATGGCAATGATATCTATACCACCAAAGATTACCGTGAAATTCTCGAAAGAAAAGATATTGATGCTGTAATAATAGCTACTCCCGATTTCTGGCATAAAGAGATTTCTGTAGCCGCCATGAATAAAGGAAAATCGGTGTATTGCGAAAAACCGATGGTGCATGATATCACCGAAGGGCCCGCTGTAGTGGCAGCCCAGCAAAAAAACAAAGTAGTTTACCAGGTAGGCAGCCAGGGCATGAGTTCCCTTGGAAATGAAAAGGCAAAAGAGCTGTTTAAAGCCGGCGCTATTGGCAAATTAAACTATGCCGAAGGCTTCTGGGCCAGGATGTCGCCAGAAGGCGCCTGGCAGTATCCCATACCTGCAGATGCTTCTACTTCAACCGTAGACTGGACCACTTATATTTCCAATACCACCAAAAGGGCTTTTGATCCACTCCGGTTTTTCAGGTGGAGAAATTACCGTGATTATGGCACCGGCGTATCCGGCGATCTTTTCGTTCACCTGTTTTCAAGCCTTCATTTTATTACCAGCTCTATAGGCCCCGAAAAAGTCATGGCTACCGGCGGTTTAAGATACTGGAAAGACGGAAGGGAAGTTCCCGATGTTTTACTGGGTATGTTCGGCTACCCTGAAACCCCTGAACACCCTGCGTTTAACCTTTCGCTTCGCGTGAATTTTGTAGATGGCACCGGCGAAACCAATTATCTCCGTATGGTAGGAAGCGAAGGATCGATGACTGTAGAGTGGGACAGGGTTACGCTTTACCGAAATAAAACAAATGAAGATCCTAACGATCCATTGTATAAGGCCAATAAAAACGCAGGCAACCAGTATGTGTATGAAAGAAAACACATGATAGACCCCGATAAGTTAATATATTCAGCGGAAGAAGGCTATAAAGGCGCTCATTTTGATCACCACTATAACCTGTATAACGCCATCCGCACAGGAGGTAAAGTGAGCGAGGACGCGCTTTTCGGCTATCGCGCGGCAGCTCCAGCCCTGTTATGCAACGACAGCTATTTTGGCAACAAAATTATTAACTGGGATCCCGCAGCATTGAAGTTGAAAGCCTGATTCTGATTATATTAACTATTTTTGCTCTTATCTAACCATTAAGTATGCAGGATAGTATTATAGATCTTAGGCACGTCAATATTTACCAGGGTAAGAACCTGATTTTGCAGGACGTGAACCTGACCGTGAAAAAAGGCGAATTCGTTTATCTTGTCGGAAAGACAGGAACCGGAAAATCAAGTCTTCTTAAATCTTTATATGGCGACCTTAGCCTTACGGAAGGCGAGTGTACCGTAGTAGGGTTCGACCTGAGAACGATGGACTGGAAAAAAGTTCCTTTCCTGCGCCGCAACCTGGGTGTGGTTTTTCAGGATTTTCAATTACTTACCGACCGTAACGTAAATGATAACCTGAAATTCGTTCTGCGCGCTACTGGATGGAAAGATGAAAAACTTATGGATGAAAAGATCCTCGATGTGCTTGATAAGGTTGGCCTTAAGTCGAAAGGATTTAAAATGCCTTTCGAACTTAGCGGCGGAGAACAGCAACGCGTGGATATTGCCAGGGCCTTACTGAATTCACCCAAACTTATTCTTGCTGATGAACCAACAGGCAACCTCGATCCGGAAACCTCGGATGAAATTATGCAATTGCTATTTCATATATGCCGCGACTATGGCACCGCTATAGTAATGGCCACTCATGATTATATCGTGATCAATAAATTCCCCGCCAGGATGTTGCGCACTGAAAGAGGAAGAGTGCATGATAACGCTACCATATCCATTGAATAAGACGTTTCGCATTTTCCTGGTTATTGAAAACGGTTGATAATAATCTTTCTCTCAGTCTGATTTCCTCATCGGTAAAAGGACGATTATATAATTGCGCTATAATACTCTTAAAGCCATTCGCATTTCCGGCAATATGACAAGCCGATTCAAAACCCGTTCCTTCCACAGCGGCATCATTCACTATGCAGTGACGGCCATTGTACAGGGCATTCAGTAATTTAAGTTTGATGCCGGTGGTATTAAAGGAAGGAAGAATATGTAACTGGGCTTTGGCAATAATATCATTCATGTCTTCCTCGCCGGGATTGGCCATAAGGCTGGCATTCGGATATCGTTTCACCTCGCGAATCAAGCGATCAGAAGGGTTTTTACCCGCTATTAAAAATGGTATGGTTATCCCTTTAAATACTTTTCGTAATAACCAGGTAGCCGCTTTTTCATTTTCAGGCACAGACAGGTTTCCGTGATAAAGACAATAGCAGCCAACGCCTTCTTTAGCCCGGACTTCCTTAAATCCGGTAAAGACCGGTAAGTGAACAATATTTTTTGCTTTAAAAAGCTGGCGATATATCAACATATCCCGATCAGTAACGGCAATGATAAGCGAAGCGCGTTCGGCTACAAAAGCTTCCATTTTTTTCAATAGCCTGCTTTCATACAAGTAGTAAAATTTAGCGATTCCCCAGGAGGCATGGCGGAATAACTGGCCGTAGTACCTGAACTCGACATTATGCAGCCTGACTATTATTTTTCTGTTGAAGAATCTTTTATCCATTAATAAATAACAGGAGTGAATGCCTTCCAGTATAATGGGATGATCGTTCTGAAGTAATCTTTCGATAAGTTCATTGCTGATCCTGGAACTAACAATGTATGGAAGCGTTAAAGAAAAACCTTTCAGGCCTTTTTTTCTTTCATAATAAAATACCTGTTCGCAATATTTACGCAACTCCTGCTGATGAACCTTTTGATGGGCAAAACAATGAAGATGAATACGAACCCCGGCCTGGCTCATCGCCTCCAGTTTATAAAAAAGGTCGAACAGACCTCCATAGTTAACCGGGTAGGGAACATCGAGAGAAACGATATGTAAAATTTTATCCAATACTACTTGTAAGTTTTTTATAGAAAGCAATCAGCGTTTTCTCTTCTTCCTGCCAGTTAAGAATAGTTCTTGCCTTTAAACAGTTTTGTTGCAATGATTCATATAAGGCGGTATCCTCCAATAACCTGTTCAGTCCGTCGGTTATATTTTGCACGTCAGGTTTATTTATCAGAACAGCAAAGTTGTATATTTTGTTGATCTGCCGGTAAACCGGGAAATCAATACACAATTGGGGTATTCCGGCATGCAGGTAATCGAAGAACCGGTTAGCCA
>JBDTVL010000095.1:0-7622 GCA_040007215.1 Flavitalea sp. | reverse complement strand
TATAATATGATGGCCACTCCTGCAGGAAGACAATATTCCTTAACGCTTGCAGACGGCACCCGGGTATGGCTCAACGCTTCTTCCTCCATCAGCTTTCCCACCGTGTTCGGGAACAAAAAAAGAGAAGTGTCCATTACAGGAGAAGTTTACTTTGAAGTAGCGCCGGTCAAAACGGCGCCTTTTGTTGTAAAACACAATGGCAATATCGAAGTAGAGGTGCTTGGCACCCATTTCAATATTAATTCCTATGATAATGAAGCGACGCCAAGAACCACACTTCTCGAAGGAAAAGTGAAGGTGAAATTTCAGAATTCTACCAGCATTCTGAAACCCGGAGAACAGGCGAGTCTGAATAAAGAGGGGAATATCAGTATCGCCAGTAATGTTGACCTGGAAGAAGTTATGGCCTGGAAAAATGGTATGTTCCAGTTTGATAATACGGCGATCGATGCGGTGATGAGGCAATTGGCGAGATGGTATGATGTGGAGATCGAATACAGAGGAGCTATTCTAAAGCATTTCGGAGGAAACATATCACGCGATGTGAACCTTTCGCAGGTATTAAAAATTCTGGAACTTACTGGAGAAGTGAAATTCAGGATAGAAGGGAAAAAAATTATTGCAACGCCTGCCTGATAAAAAAAAACTTATGAGAAAGAAAACTGCTTAAACATCAACGGTTAGCCTAAAAAAACCGCTTCGTGAATAAGACGAAGCGGCGGATGATATAGGTTAATCTGATTATTAATGACGACAACCAGTAACGCTCACCATTTTGCTGTTCGCAAAATGATAAGCAATTTTTTAACCCAACCAAAGCAAATCTATGCAATTAAATGCTTTTTGCCTCCAGTACAGGCGAAATCTAACCAAAACGCTGGTGATCATGAAACTAACAGCTCTTTTCATTTTTGCGGCGACCATTCAATTACAGGCCACAGTGTACTCTCAAAGTATCTCTTTATCATTAAGGGATGCGCCATTACAAAAAGTTTTTAAACTTATTCAGAAACAAAGTGGATACAATTTTTTGTATACCCATGAATTGCTGAACGATGCAGGTAAAGTAGACATTTACGTTCAAAATGGAAGCCTTGAGGACGCACTTGCTAAATCTCTTGAAGGCACAGGGCTGGATTATTCGATCGTTGAAAAAACGATCGTGATTAAGAAAAGGATGGACAGTCCTGCTTTCCCCATAAAAGAATATTTACCTCTACCTCCAATAGAGATTACCGGAAAGGTGACGAATGAGCAGGATCAACCCATACAGGGAGTATCTGTACAGGTAAAAGGAACAAGGATCGGTTCGGTCACAGATATAAGCGGAAATTATTCCCTGAATGTCCCCGACAATTCTTCGAAAGTGCTGATATTTTCCTTTGTGGGAATGGAAACACAGGAAGTAACTGTATCTCGTAATGCCATGCTTTCCATAAAGCTGAAAACGGTGCAGGGTCAGGAGCAGGAGATCATAGTAAGAGGATACGGCACCCAGAAAAAAGCAAACCTGACTGGTTCCGTAGCAGCGATTGGAGGCGATAGAATAGTGAACCGCCCTGTAACCAATATTTCTGTTGCGCTTCAGGGACAAATGCCGGGAGTACAGGTAATCGGGCAGAGCGGTCAGCCTGGTCGTGATGTTGGAACGATCAGGATTCGTGGTACAGGAACCATGAACAACTCCGATGCACTAGTGATCGTAGACGGGATCATTGGTTCCATGAACGATCTGAACCCGAATGATATTGAGAACATCAGCGTACTGAAAGACGCTTCTTCTGCGGCTATTTACGGATCCAGGGCAGCGAACGGGGTTATCCTGGTAACCACCAAAAGAGGAAAGTCCGGCACGCCCAAGGTAAGGTACAGCGGGTATGTAGGCAAACAGGATCTTATCACGCTGCCTGAATTTCTTAATTCATACGAGTATGCCACATTACTTAACGAAGGATTAAGGAACCAGGGGCAGGCGGAAAGATTTTCATCAGCAGAAATCGCGGAATACAAGAAAACGGTGGACCATGCGCCTGATGCTGATCCTGTAGCATACCCCAACACCAACTGGATGGACCTGCTCTGGCAGGGAAAAGGTATCCAGCACAGTCATAATATAAGCGTATCAGGAGGAAGCGAATCGTCGAAATATTTACTTTCACTGGGGTACCTGAAGCAGGACGGCCTTATTAAAAGAAACAGCAATGAGAGGTACAACGTACGGTTCAACCTCGACAGCAAGGTCTCCGATCGCCTTACTATTGGCATGAGTTCTTCTCTTAGCAATAAGAAGATAACGGAACCATCCGGAGGTCGCGACCAGAATACGGTGCCCTGGACAATCGTTCAGCTTTACCGGGTTCCTTCTACATACGGCAATAAAACGCCCGATGGGAAATGGATATTTTTTATCGACGGCAATCCTATTTCCTACGTAGAGGAAGGAGGACTTCAGAACGATAAAATGGCCAATGTACTGGGAGACGTTTTTGCCGAGTTTAAGATATTGCCTGGATTGAAACTAAGAAGTTCAGCCGGTATTGATTACAACAATTTGGACCGTACCATGCATGTCAAGGACATTCATTATTCCAACGGAAATATACAGGGTCCTAATTTTATATCGGACCTGATCGACAGAAGTACAAGAACCATGCTTCAGTCAACCCTCAACTATCAGAAGAGTTTCGGCAGTCATAACCTCAATGTTTTGGCAGGAGTTGCCCGGGAATCTTACCGGTTCGACCACAACGATGCTTTCCGGCAGGACCTTCCCAGCAATGACCTGACCGAACTGAATGCGGGCTCCACTGTAGGATGGACCAATGGAGGATATAGCCTTGAAAACAGCCTGGGTTCCTATTTCGGCCGTGTGAACTACGATTATAAAGGCAAATATTTAATAGAAGGTTCCATACGGCGCGATGGTTCTTCCAAATTCGCCGAAGATAAACGCTGGGGTACTTTCCCCTCCTTTTCTGCTGGATGGAGGCTTTCTGAAGAAAATTTCATAAAGAGTATTAATGCAATATCCGACTTAAAGGTCAGGGTATCTTATGGAACCGCTGGTAATAATCAAACCGCCGATTATCAGTATATTCCACGGGTAGCGCTGGGACGGAACTATCCTTTCTTCGGCCAGATAGCTCCAGGTGGAGCCCAGGTCTCTGCTACTAATCCAGACCTGCAATGGGAAAAAAGTACAACGTTCGATGTAGGATTAGACCTGGGACTTTTAAATAACCGGTTAAATTTCACTGTCGATTATTACGACCGGTATACTGATAATATTCTTATCGGCGTTCCCGTATCAGTAATTTACGGCCTGCCTGCGCCTACCGTAAATGCCGGAGCAATGAGAAACAAAGGCATTGAATTTCTGATATCACACAAAAACCATGTAGGTAAATTTACTTACAACGCATCTGCAAATATTGCCTTTAATAAAAATGTAGCGGATAAATTCGCCAATCCCGCTATTAACGATAGGATACGTGCACAAGGATACGAATGGAATGCCTGGTATGGTTACGAAACTGCAGGATTGTACCAAACCGAAGATCAGCTGCAGAATGCACCTAAAGTTCCGGGAAGCCCCGTCATCCTCGGCGATATCATGTTCAAAGACCAGAATAAGGACGGCGTGATCAATGGCAGCGACAGGGTTGTGCTGGGCAGCGATATTCCTCGTATTACATATGGATTTAACGTGGGCGTTGAATATAAGAATTTCGATCTGTCGATTTTTGCTCAGGGTATGGCTAAAGTTAAACAACTGGTGACCTACCAGTTGCTGTTCCCCTTCTTTAATGGCGCCACCGGAGTGAAAAGAACGCTTGACAGGTGGACTCCGGAAACGCCCAATTCCCCCAATCCTGCAACACATGTGGATCAGGTACATAATTTCAGCACCATCTCTAACGCAAGTGTGATAAATGCAAATTATATGCGCCTGAAGAACATACAGTTGGGGTATACGATTCCCCAAAGCGCATTGGAAAGGATAAAGGTGAGCAGCATCAGAATATTTGTCGGTGGAGAGAATCTGCTCACTTTTACTAAGATGTGGAGTGGACTGGATCCCGAAGCGACAATGAGCAGAGAATACGATGCCAAATATCCCAACGTAAAGACTTACACCGTCGGGCTCAACGTAAACTTCTAAAGCATACAATCATGAGATCAATAATAATAGAAATGCACTCTTACCTTATATCAATACAAAATAGACTACGTGTTTTACTGAAAAGGTGTTCATTACCAATTAAAGCCTTTGTATTTTCCTGCGCGGTCTTATTTTCATCCTGTTCCAAGGAGTTTCTGACCAAGATCCCTGAAGATCAGCTTTCCGATGCAATATTCTGGAAAACGGAAAATGACGCGACCATTGCATTAACCGGACTGTATAGCGGATGGGAAAACTATACCACGCTGGGCTGGATGGATATGATAAGCGATATCGCCTATTCGAAATTTCCCACTCCTTTCCAGGTAATGGGTAACGGCCAGATGAACGCGTCCGCTCCAGGGAAACAGCTATTCAATTTCACCCAAATCCGTAAATACAATAATTTCCTGGAAAAGGTCGACCAGATAGAAATGGACGCGGCGAAGAAAGAAATATATAAAGCGGAAACCAGGTTCCTGAGGGCCTACGATTACTGGTGGAAGGCCGAATTGTACAACGATGTACCCCTTGTTACCAACACCATTCCAAGTTCGGAGGAAGCTAAAATAAATCGCAACCCGAAAAGTGAGGTAATTGATTTTGTACTAAGCGAACTGAACGCTATCATTCCCATATTGCCGGTCAAGACCATGGTTCAATCCGGTGGTCATGCCACTAAAGGAGCGGCTTTGGCGCTGAAAGCAAGATGCGAATTGTTCGAGGGAAAGTATGCTGAAGCAATGGAATCTGCCAAGATGATTATGGACATGGGTATTTATGAATTGTATCCCAGTTATTCGGGGCTTTTCCAAATCGATAATGAAAATGTGAACAATGAATCAATAATGGAAATAGTTTACGTTGAAAATACTTATTCCAATGAATTATGGTTAGACATTCTGGGAGGAAATGAAGGAGCCTATGCCGTCATCAACCCTACGGATAAGTTGGTGAATTTGTATGAAATGGCTAATGGTAAAACCATCGATGACCCTACTTCCGGGTATGACCCCAACAAGCCTTTTAAAAACAGGGATCCCCGGCTGGACATGACCGTTTTGTATCCCGGCCATTGGTTCAATGGAAGATATTATGATCCTTTTGCGCTCGGTTCTCCTGATTATTGGCAGGAAGCCGTGGGTTTCCGCAGCGCATATGGTTTTATGAAGTGGGCGAAGGCTGTTCCATCCGCTGCGTTGGATAATTGTGGAATGAATTTCATGGTATTCCGCCTCGCAGAAATGCAGTTGATCTATGCCGAAGCGGCCATTGAATCCAACCAGATCACCAACGAAATGTACGATGCCATAGATGCCGTAAGGGTGAGATCGGGTATGCCTGTCGTAGATAGAGTAGAGTATAGTACCCAGGCTAAGCTCAGGGACCTGGTACGTCGGGAAAGAAGCGTAGAGCTGGCTTTGGAAGGTGTCCGCTATTTAGATATCAAGCGATGGGATATTGGGGCACAAACGCTGTCCGGACCATTAAATGGATCTAAACAAGGTACTGTAGACGCTGGTACCGGGGAGTTCACGATCACGGGTGACAATATCCTTCTGGAGAACAGAATTTTCCATCCCGAAAGAAATTATCTTCTTCCTATCCCCCAATCCGAAATGGATGCGAACCCGAACATTGTACAAAATCCGGGTTATTGAGGCGAGCAAAGGGGATGTGCTATTTGGCTTATGAATTCAGCAGGAAACTGAAAGTAATTTCAGGAGAATCCAGGAATGTTGAGCAAACACATTAAGTCAGGAAAAGGCTTAAGTTTATTAAATAATGAGAGCCGTATTGAGCGACAATCGCAAGTACGATTCTTTGAGGGGCTTGGGGTGAAATTTCCAGGTGTTCTCGACCAAGAATGTTTAGTAGTTTAAATTTTTTTTAGATAAGAGGGTGTATCAGGGGAGACTTTGATATGCCCTCTTATCTCTTTGACCTGTTTAACCTGTTTAATGGTTCAACATATTATGCTATCTTAGGATTGTTCATTTTTTTTAACTAAGTATAACCGTAATTAGCCAGGTGATTATAACTTTATAATTGCCTAAATCATTTCGATATCGAACGAAGGTTCCCATAGCCACAATAACCTGGCAAAACCGTTTCATAAATTATATCTGCAACTAAATTAAACACGTAACTATGATTATCAAATTCTTCACGCTATGTTTTTTGGGGTTGGTATGTTTCACCACAAGAGGGTTTTCTCAAACTAAAACATCAGAAAACGCAAAGGATACAATGCTTTGTGTAGGATCATACTGGACTCCGGAACAAGGGAAAGCTTTTCTTGCCCAGATGCGGCAAAAATATACTACTGCCGGAGCATGGAAAAAGCGCGCAGAAGAGATCAGGACCCATATACTCAGGTCCATGGAACTGGAAAAATTCCCCGATAAATGTCCGCTGAATCCTATTATGAGCGAGATCCGCGTTTACGATGGCTACCAGGTGCGCAACGTAGCTTTCGAAAGCCTTCCCGGGGTGTATGTCACCGGAAGTCTGTACACGCCCACCAACTCAAAAGGCAAATTGCCGGGAGTATTAACTGCTGAAGGACACTGGTCTGATCCTGCTGATTACGGCCGCTATCGTCCCGAAGCGCAAAAGCGCTTTGCGTCTCTGGCGCGTATGGGCTCGATTGTGCTGGCCTATGATGCAGTGGGCTATGGTCAGTTGGCAGAATTCGGGTGGATACATGAGCATTCCAAATCGGTTAAGCAACAAACCTGGAACAGTATCCGTGCTTTAGACTTCCTGATTTCCATGGGAGCGGACCCAAAGAGGATCGGTATGACGGGCGCCTCTGGCGGGGGCACGCAGACCATGCTGCTTACCGCGGTAGATAAAAGAGTTTCTGTTTCAGTTCCTGTGGTAATGGCTTCTTCTTATTTTTTTGGAGGATGTATTTGTGAAAGCGGAATGCCGATTCATAAAGGGAAAAATTTTCAAACCAATAATCTTGAGATAGCCGCTCTTGCAGCGCCCCGCCCTATGTTGCTGATATCGGACGGCCAGGACTGGACTAAAACAAATCCGGAAGTGGAGTATCCGCACTGCAAATATATTTACGGACTGCTTGGGAAGCCTGGTCTGGTGGAGAATGTTCACCTGTCCACGGAGGGACATGATTATGGCGACAATAAAAGGCTTGCCATGTATACTTTCATGGCAAAATATCTTGGCCTTGACCTATCGAAAGCAGTCCATGCAGACGGTACGCTAATGGAAGAGAATATTGTTATTGAAGACCAGGAATCGCTGTATTCCTTTAATAAAAAACATCCATTTCCACCAACTGCCGTCAGGAACAACGATGATGTCAAATGGTAACTCTTTTAAGACAGCGCCCTATGAAAACAACAAGCCCTGTAAATTAAAGTTTACAGGGCTTGTTGTTTTCAGCATCTCTTTTGAAGAGGTTTTTTTATTTATTTTTTTATCCTCGTGT
>JBDTVL010000094.1:0-7631 GCA_040007215.1 Flavitalea sp. | reverse complement strand
GGCAATAAGCTGGCTGCGGCTTACTATCACAATATAAGCTGAGGCGATGGTAACCAATAAAGCGTAAATAAATAACTGGCCGCCATCGCCCATTATTTCAATACCCAGAACCAGCAGGTGAGAGGCTATAGCGCCGGCCATGATTCCCAGCGCCAGGCAGGCTCCAAATACCGATACCCGTGGAATCAGTAATAATACAGAAGCGATCAGTTCCGCAATCCCGGAACCTATTCGTCCCCAGGGTTCCATACCCAGCGTAGAAAAAATATATACAGATTCAGGAGCGGCGCTAAACTTGAAAAAAAGCGTTTGTAAAAGTATCACTGCCGCTACTATTCTGCAGATCCATAAAAGAACGTTTGATATTTTCATGATTATTCTGTTAAGGATGGTAAAATTTAGGCCAGTTAGCATCGGCTTTTTTCTTCAGCGCCACTTCGTTCTTGTTCCAGCTTTTGAGGGTATTGGTGAAAAACTTGTTATAGAACAGGAATAGCTTTCCATCGGCGATCTTAAATGTTTCAGGATCAACGTCAACTTTCGAACCGTCGCTGCCCATAGCATAAGCGCACCATCCTCCATACTGCGGTTCATAGCGTGCAGGTTGCTTTTTAAATAAATCCAGGTGGCCGGAGCCTGAAAACTGGTATTTAATACCCTCGTACACTACTGAAAATTCAGGTTTACCTTTTACAGCTTTGCCTTCCTCAAAATAGGCTACCGGATCATAACCTTCTATACCCAGTTTATTTGCCGCTACATTATATTGAGCGGTGCGATCATTAACGGCGGTTCCCTGCGAATAAACGTTTAATAGCCACAGGTGAAAGGCCATGATTAAAACTATCTTTCTCATGTTTTTACATATTTGTTCATCGCTCTTGCGGCGGGCATTAAGCTCTTATAAATATAAGTTGTTTATCATGGGCCATCTGGAATAAGGTCCGCATAACCCGTATTTAGCAGTAATACGCAGCTTTTCAGTAATCCTTACAGAATTTTCAAAATATCCTTTCCCGGGAATGCAAACATCTGAATTCCATTTATTAATAAATGATGAAAGAAGGGGATGCCATAACGAGAATAGGCGAAAAACCGAAGGGTTTGGTACCGGATTAGCGCCAGTGATTCAAGATTAACCTGAGACAACATACTTAATTAAGTGTTTTATCCGTTTAAGACCTACAAGAAAACCCTTATGCCGTACCTCCTCATTATCCTGACATTACTGTCGTCCACTCTTTTTGCCCAAAAAACAGAGATCAACATTTTCATAGCCGGTAAAGGCGATTGGGAAAATGCAGAAAACTGGAGTTTATCCAGAACGCCCAATTCCGGCGATGTGATCATTATTCAAGAATCCAGCATGGTCATTATTAATAAAACTGTTTCCCTGGAAAATGCAGATATGTCCACTGCCGGTCAGCTACGCTTAAATGGCGGCGGTCTAGCGTTTAATGAAGCTTCAAGGATCATTATTGCGGCATCTGGAAGTATCGAAACTTCCGGCAGCAATGAAGAAGAAAATATTTCGATAGGTAAACTGATGAAGTTCATTGGCGCAAAAGATGGAAAGATTGGCGGGTATGCCATTGCTCATTCTAAAACCGGTGAATCGCCGGAAGGTTTTTCTGTTGAAACTTTCAGATCACCCAATCTCTTTATTAATAAAAAAGGCGAATGGTTGAATAAAGAAAGCTGGAGCCTGTCAAGGATCCCGGAAGACGGCGACTCTATCATTATTCCGGTAAACACCGCCGTTGCTTTAACGGAAGAACAAAAATTTGAAAATGTATCGCTCAGAATTTCCGGACAGATGGAACTAAGCAAAGCTGGTCTTGATCTTGGAAAACCTTCCACAATAGTAATTGAGAAAACCGGTATGCTGATCAGCGCCAATAATGATGAAAATGAAAAACTCATCATCAGCGATAAAATTAAATTTATTGGCGCAAAAGATAAGCAGGTCATGGGATTTGCATTTGCCAGTAATAAAACCGGCGAATCTCCCAATGGCTTTACCAGCGAATCCTCGCTGCCCTTACGATTTATTTCCCTACAGGCTAAAAGAATTAACAGAGATATATTGATCGAGTGGACTACCGACCAGGAGGTGAATACGCTTTCCTTCGAAGTGCAGGAAAGTAATAATGGCGCAAGCTGGCGAACGATAGGAACAGTATATGCCGCCGACATTCCCAACCAGGCGCATTATTATGCTTTTACCAGGAAAAATGCGGATGAAGGACTGATCTATTTTCGCATACGCCAGATCGATAAAGATCAGCGAAGCGAATACTCGAGGCTGATCGTTTTCAATACGCCGGCGCCGGCTTATACCGCCAGCATTTCATTAGTTTCCAGGAACACGTTTCTACTCCGGCTGACCGGAGATATCAAAAATGACCTTAAGATCAGGATCGTGAATATGGTGGGAAGAATAGTATATACAGGCAATGCCATAGCGGGCGCTACGCTCATTCACAGCAATGCGGTCTGGGGAGGGCAAAAGCAGGTTAACATTTTACAACTGACCGATAGTAAGGGATATGTATTTACCAGCTCATTTATAGCTGATTAAAGAATGGGAGACAATGCCAGTAAAAGAACGCTGTTTATATACACTATTCAAAGATGGTCTTTGATATTCGCTGATACCTGATACCAATTTTAGAATGACTGATAGCAATAGAAATTAGCTTACTTAGGCGATGACAAAAGTTCCGGATCGATAGATCTTCCTATAAACAAATAAATGCAAAATATAAAGCGCTTTATCCCGCTTTCTATTTTGCATTGACTGAATTTTTTTATGAAGAGCGCCTTCCGGGGTTTTCTTTTTATTTGGCGGGCATAATATTCAATAAAGAATGAATGCCGGGCATCGTATATCAAAACTCCCTTCAGCGCTTATTGCTGCTGAATGCTGGCATTAAACTGACCTTCTGCGATCGTGTAAGCAGGCGTATCCGAATCGGTATCCTGATCGTAAAGTTTACCGGTAAAAGTTCCCTTCACATAGGTAGCTGTTTTTTCGGTGATATGCACTTCAACGATAGAGGTCGTCTTTTCTTCTGTAGTAACGGTTACATAACCTTTGGATGCCTCCAGGTAGCTGATGAATCCCTGGGCATTATCGCTTATACTTGACTGGTTGAAAGTGAAACCGGCTTTGATCTCTGCTGAGCTGGCCATGGTAATAGCCAAAGCTTTATCAGCATCTGAAATGGTAAGGGCTGAAATGCCGAGGTGATGGAAACCGCCTTCAGTTTGCTCTATAGCAATACAGGTGGTGAGCTTATTTTCGTTTCCATTGATTTTGTAGGTCATTGTAGAAGCTGCAAGCTTGACGTCTCCATTGTCGGAAGTCTTTTTACAGGCAATTACTAAGGCAAAAAAGGAGGCTAATGTAAGTAGGCCAAGACCAAGGTGTCTGGTGTTCATAGGATAGGTTTTTTGGATTTATGTATTCGGGTGCAAAAGTATAAAGCAATTTTCACATTTGCAAGCGAGGGATGAAAATAGTTTACTGACAGCGATTCCGGCAGTGGATCCTCATTGGTAAAATGCCTTAAGGCTATCTACCAAAGAACCTGTACTTTTATAGTCAAATCCGCTGGCTATGCGTTTACTATTGCTGATACTGATCTCTTTTACTTTCCATTCGCTGGAAGCGCAGACGCCGCTATCTTTTGGCGTTTGGAATGGAGTGCAGCATTCGCCATTCGCTGGTTATAACAGGATCAATGACAATTCGGGCACGAACACGAAATGGCAGCTTAATGCTTATCGCGGACTCTCGGCAAACCAGCGTTTTTTTAATGGAGCCAATGTTTCTATGTTATCGGCGCCGATGGGCCTGCAATTGGATCGCCGGCTGAATAAAAACCTATATGCATTTGCAGGCGTTTCTGTGGCGCCAACTTATTTCAACTTCAACAGGACGCTTGATGCTGGCGGTATATATAAAACTTACCTTGTAAATAGCCTGTTTACGCCCAACAACCTGGGCCTTAACTCAAGAGTAGAATTGGGCCTGATGTACATAAATGATGAAAAAACATTTTCGATATCGGGCAGTATTCATGTAGACAGAAATAATTATCAGGCATACCCGCTCAATGGAATATATACGAACAGGCAACAGCCTAATACCCGGTTTTAGTGATTTGACGAATGCTTGTTTATTCCTAAGCCTTTAATTACAGCCCATTAGGTAAATACGATGCAGAACCTGTTTAGCTCCTCCAATTTTGTATCATAACATATCTTTTATATCTTTCTACCTTAACCCCAAACTTTATCAGATGAAACATTATTTAGCTGTACTAAAAAAGTACGCTCAATTTACCGGCCGGGCCGGCAGAAGCGAATACTGGTACTTCATTTTGTTTAACGTCATATTCGCAGTGGCGGCAATGATCCTGGACAATCTGTTTGGACTTACTTTTGCCAATATTCCTTATGGATTTATTTATGCCGCATACGCTTTGGCATTATTTCTACCAGGCCTTGGCGCTGCAGTAAGAAGATTGCATGATGTAAACAAATCAGGCTGGTTTATACTGATTGCCTTAATTCCTTTGGCTGGTCCGATCTGGTTATTAGTTATCATGGCTACAAAAGGAACAGATGGAGAGAATAAATACGGTCTGAATCCAGATGGAAATCTCACATTTGATTTCGAAAAGCAGCCTGTTTAATATTCTTTTAAACACCGGATTGATGTTTTACTTTTAAACACATAGTTCAGAAAGATCCACTCTAGTTTTTCAGGTTCCGGCGAATATGAAAAGAATACAAGGCATAAATTTTTTGAAGTGCGTTTTGCCACTCCATTTTTCTTTCAACTGGCAAAGGATAGCAGCCCTGCGCTGATAAGTTTCGCCGAAAAAATCGCCGACAATAACATCTCTGTATTGAGTAAAGAGAACCTTCCTAAAAGGCCAACCAAAAGGATAGGTTTGTTATACATCTTTAACCACCGCATGTTTGCTAATGAAACCGGGATCGATATCAACGCCTGTGCCCGGACCCGTGGGCACCATTATCTTGCCATTTTCCAGTTTCAGAGAAGATGTTTTACATTCTGTGGGAATCTGTGCATATCCCTTGAATTCAATATGAGGGCCAGAATTAGGAACCACCGACATAAAATGCATCATGTAAATAAATCCAAACCCATCCGATAAATGAGGCGTGCATATTTTACCCTTCGCTTCCGCCATCCGCGCTACTTTCAGTGATCGAAGCAATCCACCGAAATAATATTGGTCAGGCTGAACAACATCGATACCATCATGCGCCATGTACCAGCGAAATTCTTCAATGCCATGCTGCTGCTCGCCACCCGCTATAGGAATAGTCACCGCATCTTTAACCTGTTTTGTCCTTTCGAGCCAGTCATACTGAACCGGCTCCTCGAAAAATTTATATTTATACTCAGCGAGTAACTTACCTACACGAATAGCGTCCTCTACGCCATAGAAACCATTTGCATCAGCATACAGCGCCATATCATCGCCAAAGGTTTTACGAATCAGCGGAATGATCTGCTCCGTTCTGTTAGCAGGCCCCATCGCATCCAGGTCTTTTGTCATGAACATCAGCGCGCCTACTTTTATTTTAACCGCTTCGGCATGGCCCTCTGCCACGGCAGATTTTATCAGATCAAGCGACTCTTCCAAAGGCCGCTCCCTGAATTCAGTTGCCTGGTAAAGAGGAATATGGGTATTGTGGATTTCACCGATCAACTCGCCGATAGGCTTACCGGCAATACGGCCCATCATATCCAGGATCGCAAATTCTATCGTGGCCAGCGGTATACCTAAAGCGTATCCCTTACAGCGGTAGTTCAAATTAAAGATGTAAGCTTTTTCTATTAACGCATCAAGCCGGCGCGCATCCTGTCCTTCAAAAAAAGGTTGCAAATTATGCACGAAAATGGGATAGAGATGTTTCATATCGCCATGAGCAACCGATATACCTTCGGCGCCATCGGCGCTACGCACCCTGCATAAAAATGATTTTCCAAAGCGAAGTAGTTCCACAGATTTTATAATTACAGCGGAGTTGAACAACTCCTTTTTAAAGATAGGCTTATCGAGTATTTTGTCGAGTTGATCATAGGAAGATGCAAGATCGGGAGCTACAGTAGCTTTCGCCGGAGCATTTCCACAACCGGTCAAATTCATTGCAGAAGCGGCCAGTCCGCCAATAACAGCGCTGGAAAGAAATTCCCGACGATTACTTGTCATGGTTTTAATTTAAAAGTGTTAGAATGGTATCGACAATTTAAACAATGCCAAAAAGATAATAAAGAGCAATGACAAAGAAAGCTCCTGCCACCTTTAAGATCGTCAGCGCGAAAATATCTTTATACGATTGCTTATGCGTGAGTCCGGTAATAATAAAAAGCGTTATGATAGCTCCGTTATGAGGAAGCGTATCCATTCCGCCGCTTGCCATAGAAGCTACCCTATGCAACACTTCATTGGCTATGCCATGATCTGCTGCCTGTTTAATATAAGTATCGCTCATCGATCCCAGGGCGATGCTCAATCCCCCTGATGCAGAACCTGTAATGCCGGATAGGATGGTCACCGTTACCGCTTCATTAACCAGCGGATCGCGGAATGCGGAAGCTATCGCAGTACGTACGGCCTGAAATCCAGGCAGTATCGCGATCACGGCGCCAAAACCATATTCGGAAGCCGTATTCAGCGTAGCCAGCAGCGCTCCGCCAACGGAAGCATTCAATTCTGTTTTAAAACTTCTTCTGATCCTCGCAAAGCTGAAAATGATCACTGTCAGTATCCCTATGACTAAAGCCATCTCCACCGCCCAGACGCCGGTATACTTAGCAATTTCCATAGCAGGCAGTCGTTCAAAAAGGCCTGGGGAAAAATTAAATACCTTACCATAATATTTAGAAATAAGAAATGCAAATTCTTTATTACATACCGCCACCAGGATCAATGGCAGGATGGCTATGAAGATCGAAGGCATTTTTTCATTTCCCTTCACCTCTGGTTCATTTATATGATGGAGGCCATAACCCTCTCCCGCTTTACTGGCTTTGCGTTTCTGCCATTGTAAATAACATAATCCCAGGATGAAAACGAAAATGCCACCCAAAAACCCCAGCCAGGGCGCAGCCCAGGCATCTGTATGAAAAAATGCTGTTGGAATAATATTCTGGATCTGCGGAGATCCGGGAAAAGCATCCATAGTAAAAGTGAATGCGCCCAACGCTATTGTTGCAGGAATAAGCCGCTTTGGAATGCTGGCTGCCCTGAATAATTCTGTAGAAAATGGATACAGGGTGAAGGCCACCACAAAAAGAGATATGCCTCCATAAGTAAGTATGGCGCCAACAACTACTATTGCCGCCATAGCATTATTTACGCCAAACAATTTTATTACAAACTGAGATATCACATTAGCAAAGCCTGATATCGCAATCACTTTTCCAAAAATGGCTCCAAGCAGAAATACAGGGAAAAATAATTTGATAAACTCCACCATTCTATCCATGAACACCGCCGCGAAAACAGGCATCACCAAATGAGGATTGGTTAACAAAACGGCAAGCAACGCGGCAATAGGCGCAAACACGATAACGCTGTAGC
>JBDTVL010000093.1:0-7700 GCA_040007215.1 Flavitalea sp. | reverse complement strand
GGGACGATTATGAAAGCACATCCTGCATTTATTTCTTAAAAACTGTATCTGAGCTAATGATAAAGATCACATTGCCCGACGGATCGATCCGTGAATATGAGAAAGGGGTTTCTTCACTGGAAATAGCTAAATCGATCAGCGAAGGGCTTGCTCGTAAGGTGCTGGCCGCTTCTGTTAATGGCCAGGTTTGGGATGCCTCGCGACCTGTTGAAAATGATGCCACCGTAAAACTGCTCACCTGGGATGATATCGATGGTAAGTCTACTTTCTGGCATTCTACCGCTCACCTTATGGCCGAAGCCGTAGAATCAGTCTATCCCGGCGTTAAATTCTGGGTTGGTCCGGCATTGGACAAAGGCTTTTATTATGATATGGACCTGGGTGGCAGGCAGATCACCGAAGAAGACCTTCGCCAGCTGGAGATTAAAATGAGTGAACTTTCCAAACAGGCTAATAAATATATCAGAAAGGAAATCTCAAAGGAAGATGCCGTTAAATATTTTACCGATAAATCGGACGAATATAAACTGGATCTCCTGAAAGGATTGAAAGATGGCGAGATCACTTTTTATTCGCAGGGTAACTTTACAGACCTCTGCAGGGGGCCTCATATTCCCAATACCGGGCTGATCAAGGCGGTTAAACTCACCAGCATTTCAGGCGCCTACTGGAAAGGCGATGAAAAGAATCAAATGCTGACCAGGCTGTATGGTATCAGCTTTCCTTCCGGCAAAGAACTGGATGAATACGTGCTGATGCTGGAAGAGGCGAAAAAACGCGATCACCGTAAACTGGGTAAGGAATTGGGCATATTCACTTTCGATGATGAAGTGGGGCCGGGACTTGCCTTATGGATGCCGAATGGAACTGTCATCATAGATGAACTGGAAAAACTCGCCAAAGAAACTGAGGGAAAAGCTGGATATAAGCGTGTTGTCACCCCGCATATCGCCAAAGAGAGTTTGTACCTTACCAGCGGACATTTACCTTACTATCAGGAAAGCATGTTTCCGCCAATGGAACTGGAGGGACAGAAGTATTACCTGAAGGCCATGAACTGCCCGCATCATCATAAGATATTTTCAGCAGAGCAGAGAAGTTACAAGGAAATGCCCTTAAGGCTGGCAGAATATGGAACTTGCTACCGGTATGAGCAAAGCGGTGAACTGTTCGGACTGATGAGGGTTCGCTGCCTTCACATGAATGATGCGCATATTTATTGCACCAAAGAGCAGTTCTATGAGGAGTTTAAGGCGGTCAATGAAATGTACCTTAAATATTTTAAGATCTTTGGCGTTGATAAATATGTAATGCGGTTCAGTGTTCATGAACCTTCCAAACTGGGTCAGAAATATATCAATGAACCGGAATTATGGAAAGAAACTGAAAATCTGGTGAGAGATGTGCTGATTAAAACCAACACACCTTTCATTGAAGTGCCTGATGAAGCAGCATTTTACGGACCGAAAATTGATGTACAGATATGGAGCGCTATAGGGAGAGAATTCACCCTCGCCACCAACCAGGTAGATTTTGCGCAGGGCAGGAGGTTTAAGCTGGAATTTACCAACAAGGACAACCAGATGGAAACTCCCCTTATCATTCACCGGGCGCCTTTAGGAACCCATGAAAGATTTATTGGTTTTCTTTTGGAACATTATGCGGGAAAGTTTCCCTCCTGGCTGGCTCCTTTACAGGTTAAAGTGCTCCCTATCAGCGATAAGTTTATCGATTATGCACAAACAATTTTGGAAAAGCTGAAAAATGCTGATATTCGTGCTGAGCTGGACGACAGAAGCGAGAAAATTGGTAAGAAAATACGGGATACCGAAATGTCAAAAACTCCTTACATGCTGATCATCGGCGAAAAAGAAGTGAATGAAAAGAAGGTATCCGTGAGAAGGCAGGGCAAAGGCGATACAGGAAGCATCCCCGCGGATGATTTTATCGTTTCCCTTCTCGAAGAAATAAAAAACAGGATCTGAAATTCAATAATTCCTTTCCCACAGGAATATTTAAAACAAAACAGATAAAGATTTCCCGAGGGAAGGGAAGCAAAAACAATTATGGCATTTCCACCCAGACAACCGCGCGGTAATTTCAACCCGCGTTTTAGAAAAGAGCAACAACAGGAGCACCGAACTAACCAGATGATTCGCGTACCCAATGTAAGATTGGTAGGCGATAATGTTGAAGTTGGCGTTTATCCCATCCAGGACGCCATGAGAATGGCGCAGGACCAGCAGCTTGATCTCGTTGAAATCTCTCCACAGGCAGACCCACCGGTTTGCAAGATCATTGATTATAATAAATTCCTTTACGAGAAGAAGAAGAAGGAAAAGGAGATGAAGGCCAAAAGTAAGTCTGCGGAAGTAAAAGAGATCCGCTTTACCCCAGGCACCGATGATCATGATTTCGATTTCAAATCCAAGCATGCCGAAAGCTTCCTTAAAGAAGGCAATAAGGTGAAAGCCTATGTACAGTTCAAAGGCAGAGCCATCATGTTTAAGGAAAGAGGAGAGTTGCTACTGCTCAAATTCGCCGAGCGACTTGCAGAAGTTGGTCAACCCGAAGCGCTTCCGAAAATGGAAGGCAAAAGAATGCTGATCATCTTTGCTCCAAAAGCTACCAAGAAGAAAAGTTCATCTTCTTAAACGATATCTATTCTATTGCGCCTCATCGCTAAAAAAATGCATTCATAAAGAATGCATTTTTTTATTGCCAGGCAGGTACGCAGGTTTGATAAAACAGCATTAAAAATAATTCTGCGCGATTATAATTTAATGAATTCCACGCGCCTGTTATTAGCTTTACCCACAACCGTTTCACTTTTATCTATTGGTTGCGATTCGCCCTTACCATCTGTTTCAATACGTGAGGCATCGATACTAAATTCTTTGACAAGTGCATTTTTAACCGATTCAGCCCGCTTTTTCGATAATTCGAGGTTCGATTTATCATCGCCATCGCTGTCTGTATGACCGACGATTTTTACCTTAACGCCTGCATTTTCGCTTAATACATTCGCAATATCTTTAATGGACCCATAGGACTCCGGTTTGATCTGTTCGCTGTTCACGTCAAATAAAATTCCATGCGTAACAAATTTTCCTTCAGTGATCAGTTTATTACGGGTATCGGGGGCTCCAACGGCAAGACGCAAATTGGCGAGCACATAAAAATCTTCTTCTTTATGAAAACCTCCAGTCGCAAATATTAAAGAGTTATATTTTCCATCAGCGTCAAAAGCTTTAGGAACATCCCAGATTTTTTCATTGTTTACATAAAACCTGACTCTTTGTTTTTGTCGCCAGATGGACACATGAATAATATTTTTTTGCCCAAAATTAAATTCATTCACGCTAACATGATTGGATATCAGCGGAGATCCGTCTACGGTAGTCAGAATATCCGATTGTCCGGTTTTATTTCCGGCCTCTGTAGAATGAAGCGTAAAACGAACAACATGTTTTCCATTGTAGCGGGGAAACCGTCCAAACTTTGAAAATTCTTCCGGCTTGGCTAGGTCGGCAAAGGTCATGAATAACTCGGTGCTGTAAAAGTTGAATCCGTTATTCACGCCCATATCAAATTCAAGGGTAAAATTATCGGGCAGGCTGGTAATAAATTCGGGATGAAAAATTCCTTCCCGGCGTATTTTAAGCCATTTACCGTCGCGTCCGTTTAGCGTTACAATCTCTCCGGAAGAGTTGGTGTTCCACTTATCAGGGAAATCGCCAATGGCATCGGCGTCAAAGTTTTCATATACCAGCAATTTATCGCCTGGTACAAAATCAAATTTGGAATAGGTTTTTAATGACGGAGGCTCGGACGAAGCGCTGGTTCCGTCCGAAGAGGAAGCCGCACCGCCCGATTGAGAATCACCGGCTGGTTCGCTTTTCTCCGTAGAAGGAGAAGTTTCCTTTTTAGTATTTTTTTCAGATTTCTTTCCATCGGCGGCGTCATCAATGCCTTTATCCACTTTATCGCCCATTTTTTGTTCCACCTTTTGTTTAGCTCTGTCGCCCAGTCGTTTCAGCAACTGAGCCTTGAGGCCGGTGAATAAGGAAACAGATAAAATAAGCAAGACAATTTTCTTCATAAAACTTTTTTTTTCTGACAGGGAAATTAATCCAATAAAGTTACTAAACTTGTATATTAAAGGGTAATTTGAATTATCTAATGAGGGTATTCAGCGCTCAAACATCATTTTTATTTTTGCGTTTATGAAAATATTCAACATCATATTTTGTATCCTGTTCATTTTATTTGCCGCTTTGCAGTATAATGACCCTGATCCTTATATATGGATGCCTATTTATCTTTATGCCGCTGGTATTTGCTGGCTGGCATTCCGGGGGAAATATTATCCTCTGGCCAGCCTGGCAGGAGTTGCCATATATGCCATATATGCAGTATACCTGTTCTTTGCCCGTGATGGAGTGGAAGACTGGATCACAGAGCACCATGGCGAAGACATTGCCGGAACCATGAAAGCCTCAACACCCTGGATTGAAGACACCCGGGAATTCTTTGGCCTCGTGATTCTGATTGTTGTGCTGCTGATTGATTACGCCTATGCCAAAAGATCTGGAAAGAAAACAGCCTGAAAATAAGGGTAATTGATTTTTAAAGGTTCCTGCCTTCCACCATCGGAACAAAAGAAAAATTCTCATATACTTCTTCCTGGATCATGTCTTGGCTGTCTTTGGTAAGTCTCAGCATACGTTGCACATTTCCTTCGCCAACAGGGATCACCATTTTGCCGCCTTTCTTCAGTTGTTCTATTAATTTAGGCGGAATGAAGGGAGCGGCGGCGGTGACAATGATCTTATCGAAAGCGGCGAATGTGGGCAGGCCTTCAAATCCATCGCCATAGAAATACTTTATGTTGAGGTATTTATTTCGGAGAATAAATTTACGATGTTCGTCGAAAAGCTTTTTCTGACGCTCGATGGTAAATACCTGCGCTCCGGTTTCGGCAAGAACAATGGCCTGGTAACCGCTTCCCGTGCCTATTTCGAGAATTTTCTCATAAGGTTTGATATCCAGCAACTGTGTCTGGTACGCCACGGTATAGGGCTGAGAGATCGTTTGTCCTTCGGAGATGGGGAAGGCGCGGTCCTCATAAGCCAGTTTCTCAAAGGCAGAATCGAGGAAATAATGCCTGGGCACCTCATTTATGGCTTTGAGAACTCGTTCATCGGTGATACCTTTTGCTTTAAGTATATCCACCAATTGTTTTCTTAAACCTTTATGGCGATAGGTATCTTCAAATATTCTCATAAAGGAGGCAAAGATAAACAATTGGGTCGCCGCGAGGTAAGACAACTTTTAGTAACTAAATTTTATTACTTTTGCCATCCCAAAATGAATGGGTCCGGTAGCTCAGTTGGATAGAGCGTCATCCTTCTAAGATGAGGGCCATTGGTTCGAATCCAATCCGGATCACAGAAATGGACAAACAGAAAAATACTTCGGTTTGTCCATTTTCATTTTATACTAGCCAATAAAATTTAAAAGCTGACTATTTTAAAAGATTACCCAGCACTTCCCGGATAGCTGGAAAATCGGGCTGATCCCCTGCATTTTCCAATACTTCTGCATACTGAACTACACCCGACTTATCAATGATAAAAGCCGCCCTCTTGGAAACGCCTTTCATACCAAATTTAAATGTTTCATATAATGCGCCATAGGCAGAGGAAACTTCTTTATTAAAATCGCTAAGCAGGGCAAAGTTTAGGCGCTGATCTTCTTTAAAACGCGCCAGGGTATACGGCGAGTCTACAGATATGCCAAAAGGTTTTGCCTGAAGACCTTCATAAATTTTAAAACTATCTCTTACAGAGCAAAGCTCGGCAGTGCAAACGCTGGTAAAAGCAAGCGGGAAAAACAGCAACAGCACATTACTTTCTCTTTGTTCCGATAAGGTCACGGTCTGTTTGTCGGTGTTGAATAACGTAAAATCCGGCGCTGTATCTTCTTTTTGTATCATATTCTCTTTTTCTGACAAACAAATAATGTGGTGATTAAGTTTAAAGATATCAGGATATTCCGTCCATTATCAAATTATAAGCTCTTTTGCTTATTTTCCCTAACTAAATTACAAGGTTGCCGATGGAAGAAAATACTGATTCACTATTTACCGCGATAGTCATAAAAGAGGTAAAAGAAGAAACAGATGGCTTCAAAAGTTTTGTACTGGAACCTGTCGGAAACAGAAAAATAACTTATCAGGCCGGGCAGTATATCACCCTGGTTCACCAGGGCAGGGTAGAAGAGGTGCGGAGATCTTATTCCTTTACTTCAGCGCCTTTGCTTGATGAACCTATGACCATCGGCGTTAAACGTATTGACAATGGCGCTTTTTCCAGGCTGCTGTTTCAACTCAAAGCAGGAGATCTGCTTACTTCCAGCGGCAGCGGAGGCTTTTTTATATTGCCTGGAAAAAAAGATGCTCCCTTAACGCTTTTCTTTCTGGCTGCCGGCGCTGGCATAACGCCGATTTTCCCGATGATCAAAACTGCGCTGGCCATATATCCTGCAACATATATAACGCTGATCTATAGTAACCGATCGCCGGAAACAACCATTTTTTTGGAGACGCTTAACCGCTTATCCGAAAAATATAAAGACCGGTTGAATATTGAGTATTTATTTAGTGAAAAACCCAACCTGGCCTTATCGCATCTTAATCCTGGGCTACTGAACAGTTTCCTGAAAAAACAGGTTGCCGATATATCATCCGCCTTATTTTACTTATGCGGTCCTGAAGCCTATATGCGGATGTGCCTTTTTACGCTGAAGGAAGCGGGAGTAACCGAAAAAAATATCCGGAAAGAAACTTTTATCACCACCAAAAAAAAGGAAGTCCTCGAAGCTCCTCCTGATATTTCAAAGCGACAGGTAAGCATACTCTTCAAAGAAAAAAAAATTACTATTGAAGTGGAGTATCCAAATACCATCCTGCAATCTGCCAGGCTCGGGGGAATAGAATTACCCTATAGCTGCCAGACGGGTAAATGCGGAAACTGTGCGGCACGGATTATAACAGGTAAGGTATGGATGTCGTACAATGAGGTGTTATCAGAAAAAGATATTCTCCAGGGTTTAACGTTAACCTGCACCGGCTATCCTGTTGATGGAGATGTACTGTTGAAAATATAATCCCGGACAAACCTGCTTTTCCATGGAATAAAATATTTACAGGTCTTTCAATCAAGTTTTCTACTTTGCGAAAATATTATTTCTTGTATAACGTACTAAAATTACGTTCAATGCAAAATATAAATATCCGGATCCATCACAGTTCAAAAAATATCATTATTGTCAATTTATATTAACCAATGATCATGATTATAGGCAAACCGCTTTCCTTAACTGCCTGCGCAGTAATATTACTGGCATTGTTCAGTTGTAATGACCAGGCAAAACCAACGGCTGTAAACACAGTAAAAAAAACTGCCGATGCAACAGCTAAACTATCATTCGATTCCTCCATGGTTAACTTTGAACCGTACACAGGCAATCCGCTATTCAGCGGAACCGGCGCCAATACCTGGGATCAGAAAATCCGGGAACGGGGTTTTATACTGTATGAAGACAGTATCTTCAAAATGTGGTATACCGGGTATGCTGGAATAGAAAATCATCCGAAGTCGCTCGGGTATGCTACTTCGAACGATGGTATCACCTGG
>JBDTVL010000092.1:0-7716 GCA_040007215.1 Flavitalea sp. | reverse complement strand
CGCTATAACCTGAAAGGCAATCTGGATATTAAGCTCAATAAATATCTTAGCATCAACTACGATGTAAGCGGTATACTGGAAAATAAATTAACAGCTGGCGGAGATAAGGTGACAGAAGATTATACGGACGAAAGCCTAATCTTTAATGTGGTTAATCAAGGAAGGCCAAATACGTTTAACAAATTTCCTAACGGCCTTAACGGAACCGGTTCTTTTGGAGCCGACTATCAGCCCGCGCTGCTGGCAAGTTCTCAATCAGGGTTCAATAAGCTTAAAACATACCGGATGAATAATACCTTAAGCGCTACGCTTAAGATACCAGGCGTCGAAGGCCTGAGCGTGTCCAGCTATTTTGCTTACGATGTGATCAATAAAAATAAAAAATGGTTCCATAAACCTATGACCGCCTATTTCCTTAATAAGGCGGCTTATCTAGCTGCAGGAAATACCGGAGCTGAAGATGGCTCAGCATTTCTTACCAAAACTGTTACTTTTGATCAGCCCAACCTGGAAGACCTTGTCAATGATTTTACGACAAAGACCTTCAACGTCAAAGTTAACTACGACAAAACATTCCGTCAAGTTCATAATTTCAACGCTTTTGTAGCGTATGAACAATCGGATGAGTTTTTCCAGGAAATAGTCGCCAGTAGGAGATATTTTCTAAGTGATCAGATACCCTACCTGTTTGCCGGAGCAGATCTGGAAAAGGATAATAATGCACGCACATCTCTTGATGCCCGCGTAAACTATTTCGGAAGGATAAGCTATAACTACAAGGAAACTTATTTATTCCAGTTCTCTCTCCGTCGTGATGGTTCTTTAAGATTCTCCAAGGAAAGCGGCCGCTGGGGTAATTTTCCTGGAGTACTGGCCGGATGGAGAGTATCGAACGAAGAATTTTTTAAAGAACATGTTCGTTTCATTAATTCACTCAAGCTTAAACTATCCTGGGGTCAGCTCGGAAACGACCAGATTACGCCATTCCAGTACCTGACCTATTACGGGTTCTCCAGCGGAGGCGTGTATGGATCAGACAGGACTTACAAACAGAGTATTCAACAAACTGTTGTACCTAATCCAAATATTACCTGGGAAGTTTCCAACTCCTATAATGCAGGTTTTGAATCTCAGTTCCTAAACAATAAGATGTTTTTAAATGCCGATGTTTTCTACCAGAAACGCAACAATATCCTGGCGCCCCGGAATGCATCCGTACCGGATTTTACCGGCCTTGCCCTGCCAGATGAAAACATTGGAATAGTATCCAACAGAGGTTTTGAATTAGAACTCGGGTATAATCAAAGGACAACCGACTTTTCTTATGGCATCAGCGCAAATATTGGTTTTGCCCGCAACAAAGTCATCTATTATGATGAACCTGCTCAAAGCGTTCCCTGGCAGAGACGCACGGGTCATCCCCAGGGTGGCTTTCTGATATATGACGGAATAGGTATTTTCAGAGACCAGGCACAGATAGACAAAACGCCTCATGTAGGCTCGGCAATACCCGGCGATGTGGTCATCCGGGATGTTAATGATGATGGTATCATCGATACCAAAGACAAAGTATTATACGATAAAACAACCGATCCAGAATACAGTTATGGCGTATCCTTTAATATCAGGTACAAAAACCTGGAACTCACCGCGCTGATCAGCGGCGCAGGAAACGCCATGTATCAGATGCTTGGATCGCAGCAGGGCACATCGGGCAATTATTATTCTTATTATGCCGATGGCAGATGGACTCCGGATAATATCGACGCCGTTAAACCCAGGGCCTACCAGGGCTCCACGCCTTACTGGAGAAGTAGTTTTAGAACAGATATGGAATACCAGCAAATGAATTTTGCGCGTATGAAGAATGTGCAGTTGGTATATTCTTTCTCTAATAAGTTAATCTCGAAGCTGAAAGTCAAAACCGCACAGATTTACATTTCCGGCCAGAATTTATTCCTGCTCTATAATGGCAAGGGGATCTGGGATGGGGAGTTTGGCGGAGACAGAGACAATTATCCATTAATGCGTGTAGTTGCTCTTGGCGCGAGAGTTTCTTTCTAATCTAAAACATCAAAAAATCATGAAAAAATATATATTTCTTTTACCTGTCGTTGCTCTACTGATGCTTTTGCTTCAGTCGTGCAAGAACAGCATCTTGGAGAAAACGCCGCAGGACCAATACTCAGATGCTACTGTTTGGGCCGATATAAATCTGGCAGACGCCTACCTGCTGAATAATTACAAAAGCATTGGAATTGGCTTTTCCGCTCCGGGATTTGCGGCTATTTCGGATGAAGTTCGATTTACGCACGGGGGAGCGGAAACTTATATGCAGGGTCAACTTTCCGCTTCTGCGCTTGGGCCATTCGGAGCCACTTCAGATAATCCAACTCCATTCGGATCCTGGCAACAATATTTTAGTAATATTCAAAAGATCAACGAATTTCTGAGCAATATTCATCGTGTAGTAGAAGTCGCTGCCGAAGCGGACAGGCCGCCATTACAGGCAAGAACGGATGTGATGAAAGGAGAAGCGCTGTTCCTGAGAGCCTTCTGCTATGGTCAGCTTCTGCGGCTGTATGGGGGAGTTCCTCTTATTGATATGCCTAATGAACTTGGCGGCGATTTCCTTGCGCTGGGCAGAAATACATTTGAGGAAACCGTAAATTTTATAGCCAAAGATTGCGATGATGCGGCAGCGCTTTTATTAAATCCTTCCGAAGCAATTATAGGAAGGGGGAGCAAAGGCGCAGCATTGGCGCTTAAATCGAGGATATTACTATTCGCCGCCAGCGATCTTGCCGCCGACGGAACGGCCCAAAGCAAATATGTAGGGTATGAAAGTCCCAACAGGCAAGCATTGTGGACCTCAGCAAAAGCAGCCGCAAAAGCAGTTATAGACCTGAACGCCTACCAGTTGGCCGATTTCGGCGCTCCCGACAAACAAGCAGTAGCTAAGAATTTCTTTGATTTCTTCAAGGCACAGGATCTCTCCAATCCTGAGGTCATCTGGGGTAAAATGTATAGCACAGCGGCTAATTTTGGTCATTCTAACAATCAGTATAATGACGCTAACGGATGGAATGGCTACAGTGATAATTCTGCTACGCAGGCGCTGGTAGATGCTTTCCAGATGGAAGACGGTTCTGATTTTTACGATCATTTCACTAAGGATGGAAGCGATTATTTCCATAATAATAATACCGGTGGCTTTAATTCGCCAAATCCTTATTATAACCGCGAGCCAAGGTTTTATGCTTCTATCCTTTTTGACAGCGCAGTATGGAAACCCCGAGATCCAAGTTTATCCACTATCGACCCGCTTGGCGTTTATGACAGGCGCACACGTATCACTATGGTGGGTGGAGCAGAAACGTACAAACGTTTTGGCATTGATACCCGCCAGAGCGATCGGTCGCCAGATAATGGTGGTTATACAGGATACCTGATGAAAAAAACCCTGGATAATACAGTGATCACAGGTGTAGTAGACAACCAGAATGCATGGATAGAAATGAGGTATGCCGAAATTCTGCTGAATTATGCAGAAGCTTGTATTGGTTTATCTGAAAATACCGAAGCTGCCGACTATATCAATATGATCAGGGAGCGCGCAGCATTACCCGATTTTACCGGCGATATCACCCAGGCCCTGCGCAGGGAAAGACAGGTGGAACTGGCTTTTGAAGGCAGCAGATGGTATGATATCAGGCGCTGGAAAATTTTTATGCAGGCGCTTAGCGACGCAAAAGGCGTAGATATTGTTGAAAAAACTGTCGATGGGGTTAAATCAACCACCTGGCAGGAAATCATTGCTGAACCAAGAACGGTATCCGAAAAAATGCTTTGGGTGCCCATCAGCGCTGATGAAATCAACAGAGCTCCTCAATTAACACAGAACCCTGGTTATTAATACCCCCGCGCCGGTTTAGCAGTCAATCTGTTAAACCGGCGCTTATTTTTGCCATTGCCCCTCTACGATTATACATTTACTAAAATTTTCAACTGTGCTGCGAAAACTTCATCTCCCATCTGCCCTTTTTAGCTCCCTCCTTGTCGTTCTGGCGGTCCTTACCGTTTCGGCAAACCCCATGCCTGGCGGCAATCCCGGCGATAACCTGCTTCCCATCCCCCAAAAATCTTCTTTTGCCAAAGAAACTTTTGCCTTTAATAAAAACTGGGCTATCGCCCCGGGCGCAGGAATTTCCAGAGAAACAGGCGCCGTAAACAGCCTGATCACAGAAACACAGGAAAGATTCGATATCCCCCTTAAAATAAATGCCGCTCCAAAAGCAGCCACCGCTACTCAGCCGCTTATCCGCCTGGTCATGAAACCCGGATCCGTAGCTATCGGTAAAACAACCGACAAAAATGTTGAGGACCTGAAAAAACAGGCCTACCGGCTGAAGCTGGAAGCCAATGAAATTATTATTACGGCAAATGCTCCCGCCGGATTGTTTTACGGCGTTCAGTCTTTGCTGCAACTGTTAACCAGGCAGGACGAAAACAAAGTTGTTTTACCTAAAGGAGAAATTACCGACTGGCCCGACCTGGAAGTAAGATCTATTTATTGGGACGACGCTCATCACCTCGAACGTATCCCCGCGCTGAAAAGAGCCATCAGGCAGGCATCGTATTTTAAGATCAATGGATTCGCATTGAAACTGGAAGGACATTTTCAGTTTGTAAGCGCCAAACCTATCGTTGAACCTTATGCGCTAACGCCTGCCGAATACCAGGACCTGGCCAATTATGCCAAAGCAAGATTCGTAGAACTGATGCCCTTTCTGGATGTGCCTGCACATATTTCTTTTATCCTGAAACACCCTGCCTATGCGCATCTCAGGGCCTACCCCAATAACAACTACCAGATGAGTATGGTTAGTCCGGAAGCGGAAAAATTGTTGCTGGACATGTTCGGCGAACTGATCGATGCCAGCAAAGGAGGCAAATATGTTTTTCTTTCCAATGACGAAGCTTATTACGCTGGAAAAGCAGATAATGAAAAAGCAGAAGCCGCCAAGGCCGGCGGTAATGGCGCCTTTCTTGCAAAATTCATTAAACGACTGGCGGATGAATTATATAAAAAAGGACGTATCTCTATTATCTGGGGCGAGTACCCGCTGAATGGAGAGGATGTTAAATTTTTACCTAAGCACCTGGTTAATGGCGTTTACGACGGCTCCGTAGCTGAAGCCTATAGAAATAATGGCAATCGTCAGAATATCTATACTTCCACACAAGGTATGGAACCCCTGTTTCCAAGTTATTTTACTTTCCCCGCTAATAAATTCCCTTTATCTGAAAGCAAAAGCAGCGCACTGGTTACCGATGATGAAATGGCGCAGGGCGAATTAGAAAAGGGACGCGTGGAAGGCGTTGTCAAAACCGTTTCTTCCGCTATAGCGCAAAATAAATCTGATTTTATGGGGATGCTGGTAGCAGGCTGGGGCGATTCGGGATTGAACCCCGAAACTTTCTGGCTGGGTTATGCCGCCGGCGCTTCTGCCGGTTGGAGCCGCGGATCGGAAACAGCGCAGGAACTTACCGACAGGTTCTATGCTTCATTTTATGGCTCCGGAACCGTTAACATCAACAGGGTTTACCAGTTGTTAAGCAGCCAGGCCCAGTTCTGGAATGATAGTTGGGACTGGACCCCATCTGAATTAAGAACGCCTATCGTTGGTAACTCGGAAGGTATCTTTGATACGCCTAAACACCTCAAAGATCAAACCTTATCATTATTACCAATCCCTGCAGCAAAAACATTTTCTTTAGATAAAGACTGGATCGCAAATAATGCGCTTCGTCTTAAAGCGACAGAAAAATATCTGCAGGAGAATAATGAACTGATAGAACTATTACAGAAAAATATCGGCTCGGCCGATTTTCAGCAATATAATTTACGCATCCTGTTGTCTATTGCCCAACTCTGCAGGCAGGAACTGAATATGCTGCTCGACTTCAAACGCATCAGTTCTTTATTAAAACTATCTTCCGACCTGTCCGCAACCAGCGCTCCTGCAGCTATCAGCCTGCTCGATCAGGCGCTGGACCAGGCAAAAGAAATACGCAGCGAAAGAAATGAAACGTACCAGTCGATGGTTGCAGCATGGTATGAAGAATGGCTGCCGCGCGTTGCCGAAGCTAATGGCCGCGTGTACCTCGACCAGGTAGATGATGTAAAAGATCATGTTCCTATGAGAACGGCAGATATGACATACCTGATCTATCGTCAGTTAAATTATCCGCTTGAAAAATGGTATGAACAAGTTAAAGAGGTAAGGAATCAACGCGCTAAGGAAATCAATTTACCGGTAAGAGCAGACCTGCTGAACTGGAAAAATACCGGCTTACAGCCCTGATCTAAAACTGATCGCTCATGAACATGAACAGACGTTCTCTTTTTAAAAACCTGGCTATCGTAGCGGGAGGAATACTTATCCTTCCCTCCTGTTCAGGCGATAAAGCAAAAGCTTCCATTGAGCTGGACAAGCTGGATATTTCTGCAGAACAGGAAAAACTGCTTGGAGATGTTGCGGATACGATTATTCCTGCAACTGATACGCCGGGGGCAAAAGCATTGAACATTCACCTGTTTGTTTTAAAAATGATGAATGACTGTTACGAAAAAACAGACCAGGAAAAATTTGTGTCGGGGATGAACCAAATGAATGCCAGCGCAAAGAAAAGCTTCGGCGCTTCTTTTTCAGAAGGCACGGTAAAACAGAGGCAGGAACTATTGCAAAGCCTGGAACAGAAAACGGCCTCTGCGGAACAAGCTTACTTCTATGAAATCATGAAAGACAGAACCATCCAGGGATACATGAATTCAAAATATGTGATGACAAACCTGGTTATATATGAACTGATCCCAAGCAAACCTTATAACGGTTATGCTCCTGCGTAAACAATTTAAACTATTGTACAATGCCTGGTATACATGGAGATAGCGTCAAAACCCGGACTTTCGACGCCATAGTGATCGGCTCAGGAATGAGCGGTGGATGGGCGGCTAAAGAATTTACGGAAAAAGGTTTTAAAACGCTGGTGCTGGAAAGAGGAAGAGATGTAAAACATAATGTCGATTACCCCACCACCAATATGTATCCTTATGAATTTGAGCACCGCGGCGAAATCCCGCTGGATGTTCAGAAAGCAAACCCTATCATCAACCGTTGTTATGCTTTTAAGGAAGATGCGGCGCATTTCTTTGTGAAAGATGCAGAGCATCCTTATGTGCAGGAGAAACCTTTCGACTGGATCCGAGGATACCAGGTAGGCGGTAAATCGCTGATGTGGGCAAGAGCTACACAGCGCTGGAGCGATTTTGATTTTGAAGGACCGGGCAGAGATGGCTTTGCCGTTGACTGGCCCATACGTTATAAAGATATTGCGCCCTGGTACAGCCATGTAGAAAAGTTTGCCGGCATATCAGGAAATAAAGATGGTATTGCGCAATTACCCGATGGAGAATTCCTGCCGCCCTTTCCAATGAATGCGGTGGAAGATTATTTTAAAAAACACCTGAAAGATAATTATCCGAACCGCTATGTAGTGAATGAACGCGTGGCGCATCTCACCAAACCCGAGCCCATACATCTTGAACAGGGCAGAGCCAAATGCCAGACAAGGCTGCTATGCCAACGCGGATGCCCGTTCGGCGGCTATTTCAGCAGTAATTCCTCCACCATTCCCTGGGCTGCAAGAACC
>JBDTVL010000091.1:0-7719 GCA_040007215.1 Flavitalea sp. | reverse complement strand
ATTATAGATATAGGCGACTCCAATGATATTCATCCTAAGAATAAGATCGATGTAGGTAAACGACTCGCTAAAGCCGCTTTACAATCGACTTATAAAATGGAAGGCGAATGGTCGAGCCCGATGTTTGATCGTGCGGAGATCATGAATGATAAAGCGCTGATCCATTTTAAAAACTTCCAGGGTTCGCTGGTTACAAATGATAAATATGGTTTTGTGAAAGGATTTATGATTGCCGGCAGCGACAGCGTTTTCCATTGGGCAAAAGCCAGTATCGATAATAATATCGTAACGGTATCCAGCGTTGAGGTCAAAAAGCCTGTCGCTATTCGGTACGCCTGGGCAAACAACCCCGGCGAACTTAACCTGTATAATAAAGACGGACTTCCTGTAGCGCCTTTCAGAACAGATAGCTGGCCGTCTATTACTAAAGGCAATAAATTTTCAGAGAACCCCAAATAGCCGGAATCGTTCCTGCTGTTTTTGAAAATATTCCGTGATGTGAGATTAATTGTGATTTTCATTGTTTTGGATTACCATTAACCGGAAGAAATAATATTCAATAGTATGTCAACCAGTTCTTCGCCACAAACTGCCGCTCAAAGATTGTTATCGCTCGATTTTTTACGAGGAGCTATCATGGTAACGCTGATGTTAGGAGAAACTGGGTTTTTCAGTAAGCTGAATATTGCTTTTGATAACGGCCTCACGCAGTTTCTGCATTATGAGTTTGAACATTCTGTATGGCGTGGACTTCGTTTATGGGATATTCTTTTACCGAGCTTCCTTTTTATCGCCGGTACGGCCCTGGCCTTTTCCTATAATAAACAGGTTCAGTTGGGGTATAGCTGGCAAAAGGCATTCAGAAAAGTATTAAGGAGAAGTTTATTGCTTCTGCTATGGGGAACCCTTGTATACGCTGTTCGGGGAAAGGAGATTAATCTTGATTTTTCCAATGTTCTGACTGAACTGGCTTTCGGAACTATGACAGCTTTCCTCATCATCCGGTGGCCGGCCCGATGGCAGTTTGCAGCTAGCATCGTGATTATCTTGCTGACTGAATTTTTGTACAAGTTCACCAATGTTCCTGAATTCGATCAGCCTTTTACAGACCAGCACAATTTTGGTAATTACATGGACCTGATTGTGACTGGAAAAGTTCATCCCGGTCATGGACCGGTGATGAACTGGTTGCCTTGCGCCGCTTCTGTTGTATGGGGAATGATGACCGGGCAGTTATTGCTGGGCGCTAAAACTAATACCGCGAAAGTTCGTTCCATGCTGTTATTTGCAGCGCTGGCTATAATTGCAGGACTGGTCATGGACCTTACGGGTATAACGCCTATGCTTAAATGGATATCATCCACCTCATTTGTAATGGTAAATGCAGGCGTCACCCTTATTTTGCTGGCTGTTTCTTTTGAAGTGATTGATGTGCGTAGTAGGCAGAAGGGGCTGAAGTTTTTTACCATTGTGGGTATGAACTCCATATTCATTTATCTCTTTTTTACTTTTATCGGTGATCGGTGGATGAATGAATTTGTTGAAATACTGGTCAGCGGACTGCTGAATAAATTGTCTGTTCGATTGGCGCTAGGTTCGGCGCTTAGCAGCCTGGTGGTTTTTGGTATTGAATGGTACATGTGTTATTTCCTGTATAAGAAAAAGCTATTCTTTAAATTGTAGAGGCATGTTATTTAAGTTTGAACCGGGCAGATAATTCTTTTAGCGCCTGATCCGTATTCGTCACCCATCCGAATTTCATTCCGAAATTTTTAATGGCGGCAGTATGCAGGTCGGGCATGAAAGAAGAAACTGCGTCGGAGATAAGCGTTGTCTTGTAACCGTAATGAAAGGCTTCCCTGCCTGTTTCCTCCACACAGATCTGTGTTACCGTTCCGGTAAGGATCAGCGACTCTATGCCCAGCGAGTGAAGGGTATTGTCGAGATTAGTGTTGTAAAAAGCGCCATGACCATATTTATCAATAATATTATCTCCTTCCAGTGGGCTTAGCTCTTCTACGATTTCCGTGCAGCCTAAGGTTTTTTTCACATCGGCATAATATCTTTTATATCCCTTCTGGCAGGCATAAACAGGCGCGGCGATCTTTGGCGACCAGTTCCAGACCAGCGTAGGAACGGGGCCGGCAAGAAAGCGTGTAAAGATCACCGGTATGCCAGCTTTCCGGCAGAAATCAATCAGCTTCCGGTTCTGATTAATGGTAGCCCGGGCATCGGGAACTTCCATCGGCGCTCCTTCCCGAACAAAATCATTTTGCATATCCACGATCAGCAGGGCGGGATGGCTCCATTGATCGGTAAGCGATCTGTCCTGTGCCATTCCTGGGTAAGAGATGAATACAGTTATTGCCAGGGTTCGCATAAAGGAAAAAAACTTTTTCATGTCGCTTGCTTTTGGTAATACAATCTGGCATTTACTTAAAAGAGGATAGAACAGCTTGTCCCATCCTCTTTTGATATTGTACAATTAAAAACGGGTCGCTATTTCTTGAGCCATTTGTCGAACCAGTCGAAAGCTTCTTCCTGCATGGGCACATCAAATTTGTGTTCGCCGGAATAGTAGGAGGCTTTGTAATTAGCGGCGGCGCCAGCTTTGCTGTATACTTCTTTAAGAATATTGTCGGCTTTTTTCATTTCCGGCAAAGTGTACAACTGGTCTTCGTTATTATTCAGCACCAGCGTGGGCAGCGGAGCTCTCAGGCCAAGTATTTCCGGAAACTCCAGTTCATTAGGCGATATTGGCACATACACCATCCAGGTATGCGTGAATGACCTGTTGAGAATGAAATCATCCCAGGTGGTCATAAAGCCTACGCATACTGCGCATTTTATGCGGGGGTCCATACCTCCCGACATAACGGTGCGAAGTCCGCCTCCCGATAATCCTCCGCAACCAATTTTGTTGGCATCCACATCTTTACGTGCGCACAATACATCCAGCGCTTTCCGGTCTTCCGCCAGGAAAACTCCGGGCCAGGTAGTGCCTGCGCTGAACAGTGATTTTGCCATAATATGCTCATGATCGCCTGCCCATTTGTTGTAAGCGTTGATGTTGTCGGGATTTTCAGGGTCGTTATCATTTAACCCATTACGTAATCTTTCAGGAACATCTTCAATCAGCACCCGGCGGCTACCGAATGTGAAGGCATCTGCAACAAGCACCACATAACCGCGTTTGGCCGCTTCATTGGCCCAGGCGCGTTTTTCATAATAATGTTCAAAATGATATTGAAGATAGGGGGGGATATCATCGGAGGTCCTGGTGATCTTACGCGTACCCAGGTATTTGTTGCCGCCATGATCATGAAAAGCGAGTATGCCGGGAAGCGGACCCTTTGCATTGATCGGCTTAAGCAGGATAGCTTTGGTACGGCGGCCATAGGGCAATTGCCAGCTCAGCTCTTCTATATGCAGACCGTCGTATTCATATTGTTTGTCGACAGTAACTTCAGGAATGCCGCCAATGTCAGGACTGGCAAGCCTTTCAGCAAAACGTTTCCGGGCCAGTTTCTGCCATGCCTGGACATTAGTGAATTTTTTGTTCCTGAAGGAGAAAGAAGGTAATTGTTTTGCCCGGAGCTGAGCGGCCCATGGTCCATAAAGACCTATGATGCTCAGATCTTGTTCGTCAATATTTTTATCAGCGTTTGATGTTGACATATGCTTGTTTGTAGATTGATTAATGATGCCTGCGCCAAATCCTGTGAGCATTCCGCCGCTGGCGATTCCTAAGCCGGTCAGCCCGGTCAGTTTCAGAAAATCACGTCTTTTATTTTTCATGTTAATGATAAATTTGATAGGCAATGAAATTATGCTGTAAGTTCTTATTTAAAAATTGTTTTTCCCGGCGATCTGGAAATAGCGTTTATTTTTTTGAATTCCGACTTGTATGCTTCCATGAGTGTTGCCGGTATTTCCCTTCCCGACATGGTAAGCGGATTAATGAAACTGATATTGGTCTGGCTCAGGGCCGCAGCCAGCGATATATCGCCCCAGTTCAGGAAACGGGGAAGATGAGCGGCCATAGTGAAGAAGTCGATCATTTCCCTATCATCGAAAAGATAACTGACAGGAGCGTCTCTTAGTATTATTCCGGAAATGTTATTTTTTTTACCCGTCGGAATAGTTTTGGAAGCGCTCATGAACAGGGCTGCCAACGCCGCGGTTCCCCTGGCGTTGATGGTTATTTCAGGATCGTGATAACGACTGCCCAGGAATGCCGTAACCGTAGATAATTCTTTTGACCATTCTCCCAGTATTGTTTTCCCTAGCCAGAGATCGGATCTGGAAAGCGTGTGGAAGGAGAATGAGGAGTCTAATACTTCCCCTGCATTTCCATTCTCACCTGTTCCGGACAGATCGACCACGACAATACCCTTTCCTTTTTGTTTTTCCGCTTCTACTAATGACAGATCGATATTACTTTTTCCCTTAGGATCGGCAAAAATCGTATACTCATTTGCGCTATTAACCGGCGGAAAGATGATTACGGGAATAATTTTGCCGTCGGATGTTTCCAATGCAAACCTTTCCCATTCTGCTGTTTTTGAATATTGGTTAACTTTTTGGAGAAGCGGCGTTTGCTCTGTCCTTAGTATATCGCGTAATTCTTTTTTCTTTACCGCTATATTAAAACTTTTGGCATTTAATAAATCTTTTCGAAGAACAGCGCCCTGGCGCTGGCAATACTCGGCAACGGATATTACTTCAGCATTTCTTTTGCCCACCGGGAAAACCTTCAGTTGTTCTACCGGGAGAAGCGTGAAGGGCGTTTCTTTTTTTGGAGAGCCATCGCCGATACCTTTAAGATGATGATCGAACCATCCTAACATAGCTTCACGATCGAGTATATCATAGGTATGGGGAAGGTCAAATAACTGGTAGGAAAGATTTTTTTCTACGCCTAGCATTTTGAAAACCGGTAGGGCATTATTGTAGCTTCGTAACATTTCTGCAGGTGCAAAAGTGGGGTTATTATCTTTCAGATGATTGCACATTTTTATAGCTCTTGGCGCCACCAGGGCCAGTACGCCCGATTCTTCAGTAAAATTAAGCCCGTCCACCATGAGCTCGCAAATGCAGTTGTCTTTCATGATGTAGGTTTCAAAAGTGCCTACGCTCACTACAGGAACAGCGGCTTTAATGCGGTCATCTATCGCAGTTAGCCACATGGTCTGGTTACCCCCCCCGCTGGCGCCGGTGGCCCCGATATGCTTTGCATCTACATAGGGTAGCGAGCACAACAGGTCCACCCCTCGCATATTATCGGAGATCTGGATACCCATTAGCGATTCTCCAATATTCATACAGGATGCGCCCAGGTTATTGCCATGATATTCATCCTTCCCGTGAACGGTTGATCTTTCTCCACCACCGAAGGCATCGATGGTAAGACTCACATATCCATTCAGCGCCACGCTGGAAGCGACAGACTGAAAGAGATCATTGGCATGCCCGTCTGGCCAGTGTCCATGCATTACGATAACCGCAGGGAATGGCCCTTTGCCATCGGGCACATACAAACTTCCTGTGCCTCTTACGCCAGGCCGCGTTTGAAAAGATATGTTTTTAATGGTATAGCCTTTCATAGGTATACTGGCCGTTTCCCTGATATCTAATGGAAGCCGGGTATTGATCTGAACGCCGGCTTTTTCTATCATCTCCTTTTTAGTTTTCAGCCGGTATTGTTCCCATTCTTTTATATTGTCGGGCAGTTGCAGTAAGGAGAACCTTATAGCGGCTTCATTGATCAACGCCAACGCCGTAAGATCGGAATGACCTGCTGGCAGTACATTCGGGAGACTGTCTTCCGCTATAACATAGTTTTCAGTTGAGTAGATCGGCGCCCTTTCGGCATAAGCGAAAATAGAGGACAGGCAGAATACTACGATCAGCATGGTCAATAAGGCTTTCCCACGCTGATGAAGCAATACATTTATTCTTCGCGGCCGGCGTTCAGTATTTTTTTTCATAACTATTCAACGCTTTAATTTTCTTTAACTGTAAAGTTGATGTATTGTTCATAAGGTCGTACATAATTTCCTTTCTTTTCCTGCTGGCGAATCGGTACAGTTAATGCGCCCACCGCGTATGCCAGGCTTCTTTCCACATGATCGTTTCCATAAGGATTATAGGTATACACGGGCCATAAGAGGCTGGCGGTGGAGTCGACGGTTAATGTCCATCCGTGATGACGAATCCATCCTCCTATATCTTTTGGTGCAAGCTCAATTTTTTCCGCGCCCAGCATAAATTTTTTGCCTGTAGCTGTTTCCAGTTCTTCTCCTGCTTTAAGCACAAGCTGCAAGTTAAGCCTGGCATCTTCTGCCGGGGCGCCGATGCCGGAGATCACAAAACGGAATGGCAGTTCTTTTTCGGGGTGGGAGGGAAGATACAGATCGGCAAAAAAACTTTGGTAGCCCAGGGTAAGCCGGTTGGTGTCAGCGCCCATTTTCAAACGGCTGCTGATGGGCAGATGATACAGCTTGCCCGAAAGTTTTTCTTCGAAGGTGGCCAGCTCGGGTTGATTTTTTGAATTTGCACCGCTGATGATCTGCCCGAGTTTTGCATGAAAAATACTCAGGTGCGCCTGCCTGTCAAGATAAAACTGGTTGTATTCTGCTTGCGGACTTATCAGTCCCGATAAGGCTACCACCCATGATCCATTTTTGACGATACCTGCGGGAACGCTGGTCTGATAAGAATAATAAGGCAGATCCTGGGGAATGGGTTTTAACGGACCTTCGTGATAGAAAAGCGCGTTCTGCGCCATTCGTCCCAATGTTTCCATATCCAATTCAGGAATGCCAAAAAATCCTGCGAGGAATTGCGCGTATTTACGCCCGTCAGGGAAATTGGTGAAAGTAAACTGCGCCCAGTCGCTTACGCCCCAATGCCTGTTACGGTCATTCATTGTTTCTACAGGTTCGCCATTAGGATAGGTGAAATATTTATGAAAAGTTGTCGCTTTTCTTAAGGCGGCAAGTACTGAAGTATCATGACTGTATTCCCAGTATAGGCCTACACTGGTCAGCGTTAAATGATTATAGCCGATCGTTGGACTGGCATTGACCAGTTCACCCCAATATCCATCAGGCGATTGTTCGGTTGTGCCAAACCGGTGGAGTATCTTTCCGCCCAGTTGTACCCAGGAATTATTATTAAAAACCTTGCCCGCTATATAAATAATGGAAGCGTAGATAGAATAATGATTCGGCGAAGTGCCTGTGTATGGCGTATTGTACCAGCCAAAATCTATTCGTTTTGTACATTCTTCTTCCAGGGGAGAAATATTTTTAAGCAGCTCTTTTTTCCATCGCGCTTTTCTTTCTGGGCCCAGCTCATTTTGCAGCAGGCGATAAGCTTCCAGCCACATGTAGGTATCCCAGTCGCTGTCGAACCTCGATTCATAATTATCTTTCTCGCTTTCATCAGCCATCATATCGCCGATATGGTTGGCAAGTTCCAGCATGGACGCATCGCGGTAGCGATGATTGGTCTGATGTTTTTTGGCATACAATACCGCAGGAGCTAATATTGCCCAAGGAAAATGGCGGGTACCTGAATTTTTCTCCAGCTCTTCAAGCGTTATGCCTGGATGCGCTTTAAGGTTCGCCGCTACCTGGTCGCTACCAACAGACATTAACCAATAATACCTTGCCGGTAAAAAAAATAATTATGAAAAGAAGTTGTCTTAAATAA
>JBDTVL010000090.1:0-7739 GCA_040007215.1 Flavitalea sp. | reverse complement strand
AGAAGAAACCGTTAACGATGCTTTTCTGGCCAATACCAATCCTTTTTTCACCGCCCCCGTTTCCATACTGCATACTTTTTATTTAAGTAAAACCGCTTTGTACGACAGCCTTCGGCTGGATGCCGCCGGCCTTAACCGCGAAGCTTTTGAATGGGGATTAAGAGGCATGGAGAAACTTATTGCCGAAGGACGCGCCACCAACCGGCAAATCCTTTCTATTGCCGACTTCAGCCAGCCTTCTTACCAGAAAAGATTATATATTATCGACCTGGAGCATTATTCCCTGCTATTCAATACCTGGGTAGCCCACGGAAAGAATTCAGGAAAGGAAATGGCCGCTTCTTTTTCCAACAGGGAATCATCTAATATGAGCAGCCTCGGCTTTTATCTCACCGGCAATACCTATAGTGGCAAGCATGGTTATTCGCTTAAACTGACCGGCCTCGAAAAAGGCTTCAACGATAACGCCCTGAACAGGGCCATCGTAGTGCACGGAGCTGATTATGTAAATGAATCCTATGCTTCTTCCCAGGGATATATCGGCCGCAGCAGGGGATGCCCCGCCATTCCAAGAGCTGTTTATCGTCCCATAATAGACCAGATCAAGGAAGGCACCTGCCTGTTTATTTATTATCCCTCTCATAATTACCTGAAAAAATCCGGGTTGTTGAATTAACTTCAGCGTCATAATGCTGAAATGATTTTATCTCACGTCAATTTTTAAATAATGAACAACTCCAGGAGGATATTTCTGAAGAAAAGCGCAATGGGATTAGCCGGCGCCACTTTATTCAATAACAGCAGCCTGTTCGCCGCCGCTGCGGGTCCCGAACTGCTGGGCCTTCAATTGTATTCGGTTCGCGAGGAAATGAATACCGATGCCCTGGCTACCCTGAAACAGGTGGCTGCCATTGGCTATAAGAACGTGGAGCATGCCGGCTATGGTAACCGTAAGTTCTACGGATATCCCGCTGCGGAGTTCAAAAAAATATTATCCGGACTGGGCATGAAAATGCCAAGCGGTCATACCATATTACGTAAAGACCATTGGGACGAGGCTAAAAAAGATTTCAGCGACGAATGGAAGACGACCGTGGAAGATGCGGCTATCGTAGGACAGCAGTTTGTGATCAGCCCGGCGCTGGAAGAAAGCCTCCGGCATAAGTACGATGATGTGGTTCATTATATGGACATCTTTAATAAATGCGGCGAACTATGTAAGAAGTCGGGGATGAAATTCGGTTACCATAATCACGATTTTGAATTCAGCCAGCAGATCAACGGCGGTTCGCTGTATGATATCATCATGAAAAATACCGATCCCGACCTGGTGATCCATCAACTGGATATCGGCAACATGTATAACGGCGGCGCGAAAGCCCTCGATATTATGAAAAGATTTCCCGGCAGGTACAAGTCTATGCATGTAAAAGATGAGATCCTGTCCACTCAAAATGACGGGCATAAATATGAAAGCACTATCCTGGGTGAAGGTATTGTTCCGGTAAAAGAAGTGATTGACCTGGGAAGAAAATCGGGCGGCACCATTCATTTCATTATCGAACAGGAATCTTACCAGAGTAAGACGCCGGTAGATAGCGTGAAAGAAGACTTTGCCAGAATGAAAAAATGGGGTTATTAGATATTAAGGGTAGCGGTAAATCATTAATAAATAATTAAAGCGGGCGTCAGTGAAAATTGACCCCGCTTTTAATGCGGCTCAATAATAAACCATAACAATTCTTGATCAGCCGGTCTGCAATTTCATTGCGTGATGGAGGCCGGTTCGATCCATTATTGATCATGTTTAGATCAGCCTGTGTCAGCGCACGCTGATCTCCCCGGTATGTGGCTGTTTCCTGCTGCCAGGTATACCTGTCGGGAAACCGGTCAAAAAGTATATTACGGTTACCGGAATAATCATATATCCTGCATTCCAGTGTGGCATTGCTTTGTAGAATGCTCCTGGTAACATACACCGTGGCATGTACGGTTTGATAGACTGGTTTGGCAGGAAGAGATTTTGTGCTGCCTGTTTGTATCTGTGCAGACCGTTCAATAGTATACCTGTCGGAGGCAACGGTACCTACATAGAGATCGGTGAAACTCATATCCACCACACGGTCGGTCTGCACTCTACCCATAGAAGCATCGCGGTCGGTAAAGAAACGGGTATCATTATACGAACCGGCATTCAGGTCGCTGACCATCTGCCGTTGCAGCAGATCGTCCTGGAAGCCCCAATAGCTATAGCTGAACCGGTTATAGTTGACCGGCATCACCACTACTTTCAATGTGCCTTTTTCAAGCGATTCCGCCATCAGGATTTTTACGTTTTCATACCCCGGAACCACGTTATTGGCTTTTTTGAAGAAATCGTATGCCCTGAGGGCATACTGCCGGTTATTGTAATTAAGGTTTTCAATACCCTGTGCATAATATTCTTTGGCTGCTTTCTGACGTGTAGAGGCGAGGGCTGTTACAGGATCCCAGGGGGCAGGAATTACTTTGCTGGCCGCAGGTGAAGATTTTATGGCTGCGTACATCTTCTGCATCACCTGGAGCTCGCGGGTGATCTCCATATACCTGTCGCCCATCGTGCCTGAATTCAGGTTGGATCTGTTGATTTCTTTTCTTTTATCCCTGGCCGCTGAATAAGCCATGGGCAATAATTCTGCCGATGCATTGTCGTTGGGATTCTTGTTTAATTTATCGATCAGCTCAAATACCGTTTTGTCTTCAAATGTATAACGGCTCGATAAAGGGGGTGCACTGGCGCACGCGCATAATAATAAAGTATAGAGTATAATGAATGGCGCGATAGCGGAAGACTTCATAAGCAGAGGGTTTGCATAAATATACGACAAACCTCATTTACCTATTTCGAAGCATGGTTAACGGGATGGAAAATTTCCTACCCGGCATTGCGCAGTTCTTCTTCAATCATTTCATCCAGCTGTGTTTCCATCGCTACTATCCAGGGCGGAAGATTTTTCTGCACTATTTTCCAGCTATTATCTGTTTTGTCCATATTAAAAACGATACGCTGGCCCCGGTCGTCGCTCACATCAACGGTACACAATGCCTGTTCGCGTCCATTAGGTTTCCTGAAATTGAATTCCCTCATTCTTCCTTCAGCTTTCACTACGCGGGTGAACTGGATATTTTTTATGAATTTTATCTGCATAATGGCGTTTCAGATGATCGTGAATAAACAAGTCGCTACAATAATATACAATTTACATGCTACAATTTGTTAATACGCTATTTGCCCGTCCTTCGGCGTTAGTAGTTTTCCGGACTCTCTTATGAGCGGGGTTTATAAGGCAGACAGTTCGGTAAATAGCTCTTTTTGCCTGGCGGTGAGTTTAGTAGGGATCACAATAGACCAGGTGATGAACAGGTCGCCAAATTTATCTTCCGATTTATAGATAGGATAGCCCTTTCCTTTTAACCGCATTTTGGTTCCATTCTGGGTTCCTGCGGGCACTTTCAGTTTAACTTTTCCACCCATCGTATCCACGGTGATTTCTCCACCCAGCACGGCGGTATACAGCGGCAGGTCGATAGTGGTATAGAGATCATTACCCTGGCGGGTGAAATCGGGATGCTCGCTTATGGCAAAAGTAATGAACAGATCGCCATCAGGGCCGCCATTAACGCCTTTGCCGCCATGTCCTTTTATTTTGATGGCCTGTCCATTTTCTACGCCGGCAGGAATGGTGATGCGGATATTTTTACCATTAACGGTAAAAGTTTGTTTATGGGTGGTATACGCATCGGTTAAGCCAAGCTGCATATCGGCATGATAATCCTGTCCCCTGTATTTTGCCCTGCTTTGCGCGCCTGAGCCGCCAAACATCGACTCAAAAAAATCGGAAAAATTACCACCCTGGTCGCCGCCGCCGAAAGGATTTTCCCTTCTTGAGGAACCTGGTCCTCCCGGTCGTCCTGATTTCTCAAACTGATCGGCGTGCTGCCAGTCTTTTCCATACTGGTCGTACTTCTTTCTTTTTTCCGGATCGCTCAACACTTCATTGGCCTCATTGAGTTCCTGGAATGTTTTATTAGCCTCTTTATTATTAGGGTTCATGTCAGGATGATGTTTCCTGGCCAGTTTGCGATAAGCTTTTTTGATATCGTCCTGCGTAGCGTTCTTATCCAGCCCCAGGATCTTATAGTAGTCTATGAAAGCCATAATGGTAATTTACGCATCAAAGGTATAGCAAAAGAAAAAACCCGCTGCAGAAGGCGGGTTTTTATAAATATAATGATCTGAAAAGTATTAATACCTGTAAAGGTCCGATTTGAATGGCCCGGATTTAGGTATACCGAGATATTCAGACTGGTCGGTGGTGAGTTCTTCTAATTCTACGCCGATTTTTGCCAGGTGAAGGCGGGCTACTTTTTCATCCAGGTGTTTAGGTAATACGTAAACTTTGTTTTCGTATTTGCCGGCGTTTGTCCAGAGTTCGATCTGGGCAAGCGTTTGGTTAGTGAATGAATTACTCATCACAAAACTTGGATGGCCTGTGGCGCAACCGAGGTTAACCAGTCTTCCTTCTGCAAGGATGATCACGTCTTTACCTTCGATGTTGTAGATGTCTACCTGCGGCTTGATCGTATCTTTCGTATGTCCATAATTGTTATTGATCCAGGCAATATCTATTTCAATATCGAAGTGGCCGATATTACAAACGATAGCTTTATCTTTCATCAGGCGGAAATGTTTTTCCGTGATCAGGTCGCGGCATCCTGAAGCGGTTACCACGATATCGGCTTCTTTAACGGCGTCGATCATCTTCTTCACTTCAAATCCGTCCATTGCGGCCTGCAATGCGCAGATAGGATCAATTTCTGTAACGATCACCCGGCATCCTGCTCCCTGGAGAGAGGCTGCAGATCCTTTTCCTACGTCGCCGTATCCGCCAACAACGGCGATCTTGCCGGCAAGCATCACATCTGTAGCGCGACGAATTGAATCCACCAGGCTTTCTTTACAACCGTATTTATTATCGAACTTCGATTTAGTAACTGAGTCGTTCACGTTAATAGCCGGGATAGGAAGCGTTCCTTTGGCCATTCTTTCATACAGGCGATGAACGCCGGTAGTGGTTTCTTCGCTTAATCCACGAACATGCTGAATGAGTTCGGCATATTTGTCGAATACGATATTGGTAAGGTCGCCGCCATCATCGAGGATCATGTTAAGCGGTTTATCGGCCGATCCGAAGAACAGGGTTTGTTCGATACACCATTCTGCATCTTCATTGGTCTGGCCTTTCCAGGCGAATACGCCGATACCTGCGGCTGCGATAGCTGCGGCGGCATGGTCCTGGGTAGAGAATATATTGCAAGAGCTCCATTTTACTTCTGCGCCCAGGGCGATCAGCGTTTCGATCAGCACAGCGGTTTGAATGGTCATATGAAGACAACCGGCAACCCTTGCTCCTTTAAGGGGCTGGGTAGGGCCATATTCAGTTCTCAGCGCCATCAGGCCCGGCATTTCTGCTTCGGCAAGGCGGATCTCTTTACGTCCCCAGGCTGCGAGGCTGATATCAGCTACTTTATAAGGCAGTTTGAAGTCAATGTTTGATTTTGCGATTGTTGACATTTTTTTGATTTTAGTGAGGCAAAGGTAACATTATAGGCTTAAACGAGCAAGGGTTTGAGGGCTTATTAAACATAGCGTTAATAGCGCTTTTTATGTGATAAGCGCCCATCACTTTGACCTATCGCATAAACGTCTGAAGGCAGAAAATGTTCTGTGATCTGCTGGTTTCTGATCAGTATTTTTCCTTCAGCAGGTTTACGACCACTTTATCGATGGGCAGGGTAACTGTTTCGGCGGTAAAATCTTCCCAGCGGATACTTCTGAATGTTTCTGTTTCGCCTATTTCTGCATACACGCTGAGCTGCTGTTCATCAAAATCAAAAATCTTGTCGCGAAGCGCACAGGTTATAGGTTCCAGCGCCTGGGCAAAATAATAGATAGAGATGATCTGGTGTTCGGGATTGAAAGCGCTCATCTGGAAAAAATCGGTGGTATAGATATGATCGCCAACTTCCACGTGAAGGTTCATTTCTTCCTTGAATTCCCTGCGCAGGCAGTCACGTGTGCCTTCCCCGAATTCCAATCCACCTCCCGGGAATTTGGTATAGTAAGCGCCACGGATATATTCATCGCTAACGATCACCTCTTTGTGTTCATTAATGAGTATGCCATACACACGTACGTTGAACATGTACAAAAATTTAAGGGTATACAATTATTTTGATAACGGTAAGATAATGGAAAGCGCTAGAAAATCTTTTTCCTTAAAAAGTACCAGCCGATGATGAGTGATATGATCAGGGATAAGGATACGGGAATATAAAAAGCAAAAGGCGATTTGGCATAGGGGATAGGCACATTCATGCCATAGATACTGGCCACCAGTACCGGGAAGGTGAGCACTATGGTGATCACTGACAATCTTTTTAATACTTCATTCTGGTTATTGGCGATAATGCTCGCAAAGGCGTCGAGCGTGCTGCTGAGGATGTTGGTATAGATATTCGCCATTTCCAGCGCCTGGGAATTATCGACCACCAGATCGTCCAGTATTTCCTTTTCTTCTTCATTAAGGCCCAGGAAATTGGTGCGGGCTATTTTAAGCAGCAGCATTTCATTAGAGCGGAGGGCAGTGACAAAATACACCAGGCTTTTCTGTATGCGCATCATCTGCAGCAACTGTTCGTTCCTGTTAGAGGCGTACAGTTTCTGTTCCAGCACGTTTCTTCTTACATTGATCTCTTTAAGGAATGTCATATAAGCCTGCGTGATCTTCTCAAAGATCTTCAGGGCCATCATATTTTTTTTATCGGGATGGCGGTTCTGGAATGTTTCGAGGAATTTTTTAATGGCGCCGTTATCAAAGGAGTTCACGGTCACGATCTGGTTATGGGTAAGAATGATACAAATCGGTATGGTGATATAATAGGCGTCGCTTTCGCTGAAGGAATTATTTTCAGTAGGCGTTTTGATCACCACCAGTTTTACGTTGTCGTCTTCTTCGAAGCGGCTTCGTTCATCTATATCGAGTGAATCGGTCAGGAAGTCGAGCGGAATATCGAGTAATGTGGATAGTTCAGAGAACTCTTCCTGTTTCAGCGGCGGTATGATATTTACCCAGGAACCATTTTCCGGCCTCGTGATCGCAACCGTCTGGTGGTTGATATTTTTAAAATACTGTATCATTTGCGCCGCAAATATAGGATTAAATAGCCCCTGGCGTAAAGGCTTTTTGTTTTATACAAGGGGTATTTTTCCTTCAAAAACTTTTTCTGCCGGTCCGCTGAGCCAGATATTTTTATAGCTGTTATCGTCTACGCGATCGTATTCCACATTCAGTTTTCCTCCTTTGGTATACACCACCACATCATTAAATCCATTGTCGTTATGATGAAAAGCGAGGGCTGCGGCTGTTACGCCGGTTCCGCAGGAGAGGGTTTCATCTTCCACGCCGCGTTCATAGGTGCGCACATAGATCTCATCGTCTTTTTTCTGCTCTACAAAATTCACGTTAATACCTTCTTTCACGAAAGGCGGCGTGTTGCGGATCATGCGGCCATTTTTGACCACGTCAAAATTATCTATATCGGTAATTTGTTTTATGTAGTGCGGCGAACCTGTGTTGAGGATATAATCGCCCCTTAGTTCCTTAATTTCATATACATCGAGCATTTTAAGGCTAACG
>JBDTVL010000089.1:0-7743 GCA_040007215.1 Flavitalea sp. | reverse complement strand
ATGGACCTGTTCCTAATTATGAACATCGTAATCCGGCTCCCAAAGTGCAGGAGTCATTATCTCCGCAACAGTCGATGTCGCTGATGCAGGTTCCTGTAGGGTTTGAATTACAGTTATTCGCGTCAGAGCCGGATGTGGTAAACCCGATCTATATGAACTGGGATGAACGGGGAAGGTTATGGGTGATTGAAACCGTTGATTATCCCAATGAGGTGAAGTTGGATGATATCGGCGATGACCGTATCAAAATACTGGAAGATACCAATGGCGATGGCCGCGCAGACAAGGTGACCATATTCGCAGATAAATTAAATATCCCTACCAGTTTTGTTTTTTCAAATGGCGGCATCATAGTCAGCGAGGCGCCATCATTCCTGTTTTTAAAAGATACCGATGGAGATGATAAAGCGGATATCCGGCAGACCATGCTCACTGGTTGGGGTAAAAGCGATACCCATGCACAGGCCTCTAATCTTCGTTATGGTTTGGATAATAAGATCTGGGGTGTAGTAGGCTATTCAGGATATAATAATGGCAAAAAAGGGAAAGACTCGCTGGCTTTTGATAAAGCCGTTTATCGTTTTAATCCTGATGGAAGAAAACTTGAATTGTTGTCTACCGCCAGTAATAATACCTGGGGACTTGGATTTTCAGAAGAGTTCGATGTATTTGTTTCCACAGCTAATAATACGCACACGGCATTTTTAGGGATGGCCAAAAGATATTTTGATAAAGTAAATATGCCCGAAGCAGGCGTTGAAAAACTCGATGCACATTATGGCATGCATGTAGCCACAAAAAATCTGCGCCAGGTAGATGTGCATGGCGGCTTTACTGCTGCTGCGGGACATAGCCTGTATACGGCCAGGACTTTTCCTGAAGAATACTGGAACCGCAGCGCTTTTGTTACGGAACCAACAGGCAGGCTAGTCCATCGTATTAAATTAAAACAAAGCGGCTCAGGGTTTATAGAAGATGGCGATGGAAGGAACATGCTGGTAAGCGCTGATGAATGGGCGGCCCCTATACAGGCAGAGACAGGTCCTGATGGCGCGCTATGGATAACGGACTGGTATGATTTTATCATCCAGCATAATCCAACGCCTAACCTGGCTTCTTCCGGCCTCAATGCAGAGAATGGGAAAGGGAATGCTTATATTAATCCATTAAGAGATCATCAGCGTGGTCGTATTTACCGGCTGGTGTATAAAAACAATGATCAGAAAAATAAAATTTCCCTGAATAAAAATGATGCGAATGGTCTTGTAAAAGCGCTTTCCAGCGATAATATGTTCTGGCGTACTACGGCGCAAAGGTTATTGGTAGAAAAGGGCGATAAAACTGTTTTACCTGCCTTATACAAACTGGTACAGAATGAGCAGACAGATGAAACCGGCATCAACGCAACCGCTATTCATGCATTATGGACGATACAGGGTTTGCAAGCTATAAAAGTGAATAACCCGGAAGCGCTGGCGGTAGCGGTGAAAGCTTTGAGTCATCCTGCTGCAGGCGTACGAAAAACGGCCATAGAAATACTGCCAAAAACGACTGCCAGTTTCCTGGCTATGCAAAAAGCAAAAGTATTTGAAGATAAAGATCTGCGGGTGCGTTTAGCGGCGGTATTAGCCACTACTGATATGACGCCTTCAGTTTCTATTGGAAATGTATTGGTTGAGATGGCGGGAAAAGATGAAAATATTTCAGATACCTGGTTAAGACGCGCCTTGATGGTAGCGGGTAAATTGAACCAGGAAACTTTCAATGCTGCATTTAAGAAAAAAGGTCTCAATGATCATCCTTCGCTGATAGAAGCTTCTCTGGCGCAGCAACTTTCTTTTGGTTCAAGAATAACCAGTATTCCGCTAAAAAGACATTTTTCCTGGCAGGCTCCGGTACCGGCATTGTTTCCTGATGTAGCCAGGAAGGAAATGCTTATTTCGGGTGATATAGAAGGAGAAATAAAAAGAAACAACGGCATTCCTGTTGCCGCTGTTCCTTATTCAGGAATAGTGGTGGCGCATGGAAATAAATTAAATGGATATGTCCTTTACCTGAAGGATAATAAAATGTATTTCCAGGTAAACGAAGATGGAAAATCGTATCAGGTGTTTACGGTATCAGCGTTACCTCCAAAATTCTCCTTCAAAGCCGCTTTGCAAAAGGATGGCGTTATGCGTTTGTCGATAGATAATAAAGAAGCCGGTTCGGTAAAAACAACAGGCTTATTTAAAAAAGATATAGAGGGGGCGGTCAGGGTAGGCGCAGGTCCGGGAAAAGGAGATGAAAGGATCGCGGATTATCCTGATTCTACTTTCGATTTGTCAGCAACGCTGTCCAATGCAAAATTGGATTTGCTGGAAGACATTGTTCCTGCCGGAAAGGAAGCTAAAGCGGATAAAATAATTGTGCTTCGGGTACTGAAGGATGTTATGAAATATGATAATGCGCTGATCACGGCAAAAGCGGGAACGATATTACAGATCTCCTTTCAGAATCCGGATTTCATGCAGCATAATTTTGTACTGATAAAACCCAATTCAACAGATAAGGTAGGCGCGGCGGCGGATAAGCTGGCGCAGGGCCAGGCACTGCCTGCAGCGGGCAAGGGTATGCAGTATGTGCCCCGGATGCCCGAGGTATTATGGGCTACGCCGCTGATCAATCCGGGTGGAAAATATACGCTGACATTCAAAACGCCTGCAGTTCCGGGTGATTATCCTTACCTGTGTACGTTTCCGGGTCATTGGCGCATTATGAGAGGTATTCTGAGAATAACAAAATAGAACAGCGGTTATGGAATGGAGTTTCCTGCGAAGCTGAAAATGGGAAATAGATAGTTTAAATATTAATTCACTGGCATGGCTTTAGATATCAATTATATCGTCAGGTCATACCGTATCAGTAAACCATAAAAACATTTTACATGGACAAGAATAACATTAATGTCGCCATTATCGGCTTAGGTTTCGGGGCAGAGTTCATCCCCATCTATCAACGTCATCCGCATGCCAATATCTATGCCATCTGCCAAAGGGATAAAGAGAAGCTGGATCAGATCGGCAATGCTTTCGGCATTGAGCGGAGATATACCGATTATGATGAGTTGCTGAAAGATAAAAATATCGATGCGGTGCACATTAACACGCCTATTCAGCGCCATGCCGAGCAATCCATCAAGGCCCTGAGAGCCGGCAAACATGTAGCCTGTACGGTGCCCATGGCCACAACGGTGGAGGAGTGCAGGCAGATCGTAGAAGCGGTGCAGGAAACCGGTTTAACTTATATGATGATGGAAACGGTTGTCTATAGCCGTGAGTTTTTATTTGTGCAGGAGATGAATGACAAAGGAGCCCTGGGAAAACTGCAGTTCCTGAGGGCTTCACATCAGCAGGAGATGGCCGGATGGCCAGGCTATTGGGAAGGATTGCCACCCATGCATTATGCCACCCATTGCGTTGGGCCGGTGGTGGCGCTGGCAAAAGCCGATGCAGAATATGTTTCCTGCCTGGGTTCAGGAAGGATAGATGAAGCGCTGATCAGTAAATACAATTCTCCTTTTGCCGTTGAAAGCTGCCATATTAAATTCCGAAATTCTGATCTGGCTGCGGAAGTAACAAGGTCTTTGTTCAACACGGCCAGGCAATATCGGGAAAGCTTTGACGTATATGGGTCGAAGAAAACTTTTGAATGGACATTAGTGGAGCATGAAGATTCGGTTATACATACCGGTGAAAAGCCGGAGAAGGTGAAGATTCCTGATTATGCGCATTTGCTACCAGAGTCTATTCAGTCTTTTACTATGGGCGGCGTATATGATGCAGACAGCAACCAGCATTTATCTTTTATCCAGGGTTCGGGTCATGGCGGCTCGCATCCGCACCTTGTTCACGAATTCATCAGCGCCCTGAGGGAGGCAAGGAATCCTTTTCCCAATGCTCGCAAATCGGCAAATATAACCTGCGTAGGAATCCTGGCGCATGAGTCGGCATTACAGGGCGGAAAGCAGATGAGTTTACCGGAATTTACGTTGAGTGAGGAATGAGTTTTTGGACTCACCTCAAAGCGCCTTCTGCAACCTCACATCATCAACATAAAAGATCACAGGCGCCGTATGCTCATCTGCTCCTGCTAATGGCGGGTCGGTGGTTTCATTTGGCGTCAGGCGGGTAGGTAAGTTGCGATAAGGGCCTGTACGTAATGATAACCTTTCTATGGTTTTTACCGCTTCCGCCATCTGCGCATTATGCAAAACATTTTTTCCATTTATTGACAAACTATAACGGCCGTTCAAACCCGCTTCTGCCAAGACTTCCATCGTGTACCAGGTATTTTTTTTGTAGGGTTGTAGTAGCCGCTCAACGCCGCCATCGGCGGCTACTATATTTCCCTCTTCATTAAACCTGATCCTTACCGGGCGATTACCATACTGATCTGTTACATCAATATCCAGCCCGCCAGAATTGGCGGCATCCGCCATCACCTTCAAAGACAGGCTGGCTTTTTTAGTTTCTTCAAACACGCGTATCGCGCGGGAATAGTCGTAGGGATCCTTATCCATCAACTGAAGCGCCTGACCTTCTTTGCCCGGCGCTTTAACTATAGCCACCGGCGCCCAGGCGGGAGAATAAATATTCCACCCGGCAATCGGCCCATCCGGTTTCATGTCGTTAAAATTATCGCTTACTGCTCCTTTTACGGAATAGGTAACCGGTGTGGGAATACGGGCGATCCATACATCTTCCTTGTTCATAGTATAACTAAGCCACATGTCTTTTCCCGGAGGCTTTCCATTGCCTTCTTCGATACCGCGCATATAACAGGGACCAAAATCTTTCCATCGTCCGCTAAAACGTCTTGGCGGAACCTCTCCCTGCACCAGCAGCAGGTGATCATATACGATACCATCGTCGCCGGTAATGATTGCCAGCGGATAACGGTATTCTGAATTCTCTATAGGATTATAACAGATGGCATACCGGCCATCAGAGGTTTGCTGTCCCCATTGTTTGCCGCCCGACATCAGTAATGTCGGCGCCAGCGCCAGCGTTGAAAATGTTTTGCCTTCATCGTCAGATAAAGCGGCATAGGACAATTTCCAGAGGCCCGTAATTTTTCCGTCTTTTCTGTGGTACCAGCAAAAAGCCTGTTTGCCTTCTTTGCCTTTGTAAAATCCATCAGCCCCGGCATCTTCTTCATACCACTGAAACGTCATTAGTGCATTATCGAGTAAGGCATTACAGGCTTTTACAAAACCGGCATCGGCAGAAGTATTGTAGAAGGGGTAACTGGTATTAGTGGAATTCCACCCGGTCTCGCTGTCATAGCGGATAAAATAGATGGGACCAAATGATCCGTCGGCATACACTTCGCGGACAACGCGGCCTATACCGCCTTTCCCAAAAGGATCTTCTGTATGTCCGTAAAAGGCAAGCGTCAGTAAACGGCCATCGGGCGATATATAAAATCCCATACGCTGGTGCATCATATACCCGGTATATCCTTCGGGGATCTTTACGCCTGCTGGAGGGGTGTATGGAGGAAAGATCAACTCCGGTTTATTCCAATGCCTTCCATCGGCAGAAGTAACCAAAAGCGTTTGTCCGGGAGCGATATGTTCATCTACAGGGTTACTCAGGTACTGCTGAAAAAACTTTCCTTTCCAGTAACAGATATTGGAGCCATGGTTATAAGTCCATCCATATCCATCGGCAGATGCAGGATGGGTTCTGTTCGCACGCATGGTTTGAATGTTCTCCGTTCCTATAGCGTAACGCAGGCGTCCTTCATGTACGCTGGGATCTATTGTTTGACCGCCGATATACCGTACAGGTTCATGAATACTTCCGGTTTGAGCAGATGATGCAGTAGCGATCATGGCCAGGCAGAGGCCGTAAATATATATTTTCATTAAAATAAATCTACAACTTTATAACAGATATGCTCTATAGCCTGTTTAATTGACAGCAAATCATTTTGGCACAATTCACGCAATGATCGCAAAGCTGCAAAGAAGATGTTTTGCGTCTTCCTGGCTTATACACCTTTGATTGATTATACATTATCGCCAAACCAATACGCAACCACTTAATTATGGGTATCATAAAAATCGGTTGATGACCAGGGCTAGTCGGCCATTTTTACCGTTAGTATTTTTGAATGCAGGGAACCCTTTACCGGCCAGGCGATGCCTACTTCCATCAGGAAGGCGCCGGGATAGCTGCGTTCATCTCCTTCTATAGTATAATGCGCCAGGGGATCCAGTCCCCGCAACTGAAGTATTTCATTATGACTGGCGCCATTTGGCGCGCCTTCCATGATCTCGCCAAGATTGTAAAGACACAACACGGCTTCCTTTCTGTCTTCGCTGACAAATTCCAGCGCGCACCGGTTAGTTTCATAAGGCGATACCAGCCTGTGCAGGATCCCGTTGTGTACAATTGGCCTGATCTGTTTGTACTTCTTAATTTTTTCGGTGGCCAGGATTTTTTCTTCCGGGGTCCATTTAATAATATCATGACCGATTCCCATAACGCCGCTCATCTCCACATCAAATTTATAAGCAAGAGAAGGATCCTGCTGATGGCCTTCTTCCAGGGTCGTAAGGCAAAGCATAGTATTAGCAGGGAAAGCGCCTAAATATGCATATTGAATGAACAGGCGGTCGACAGGATCAGTATTATCGCTGACCCAGTCGATATCTGTTCTGCTGATCATGCCGAGGTCAACGCGGCCGCCGCCACTGGAACAGTTTTCAAACAGGACATCCGGAAAACGTTTTTTCAGTTCATCTATCAACCGGTACAAGTTCCGGGTATAGCGTATGCGGACTTCCTTTTGCATCTCGGGCAATGCTGAAGGCCAGCCCGGTTCAGAAACAGGACGATTCATGTCCCATTTCATATATTTTATATTGTTGTTGGCTAACAGTTCCGATAATGTTTTGTAGAGATAATCATACACATCGGGTCGAGCCAGGTTTAATACTAGTTGGTTCCTTCTTTCCAATCTTGTTCTGTTGGGAAAATTCAGTACCCAGTCGGGATGCGCACGATACAGGTCGCTGTTAGGATTCACCATTTCAGGCTCTACCCATAATCCGAAGTCGAGGCCCATATCATTGATCTTTTTGATCATTGGCGTCAATCCATTGGGAAATTTATTCACGTCTACGGTCCAGTCGCCAAGACCGGCATTATCGGCCACTCTCCCTTTAAACCATCCATCATCAATAACAAACGTTTCCACGCCAATGCTTTTAGCTATTTTAGCCAGTTCCAGCTGATGTTCTTCCTTTACATCAAAAGTGGTGGCATACCAACTGTTGTAAATAACCGGTCGCACTTTATTAATGGTGGCTTTTGGTAAGATATCCTTCTTGGTATAACGGGATAGTGCATGCGCAACGCCTTCTGCGCCTCCTTCGGTATACCCTATTGCAAATTTTGGCGTAGTAAATATTTCAGCAGGTTTCAGGTTCCACCAGCTATCCCAGAAATTGATGCCGCCGGAAATCTGTAATTCGCCCTCTGGCGATTTATCAAAATCGATGCGCCAGTTGCCGCTGTAATGCAGCGATCCAAACCAGGCCGGGGCAGTGCCGGATGCTTTATTGCCATCACGCTGCACCATAAACCATGGGGCGCCATACGATTTAAAATCTTTTACCTGTAAGGTTTTGATACCAGGCGTAAGTTTATCGGTTTGCATCTGAAATTCGTGACCCCAATAGCCCGACATATA
>JBDTVL010000088.1:0-7802 GCA_040007215.1 Flavitalea sp. | reverse complement strand
TGATGGTCATAAGTTTTCCCGCGCCGACAGGTGGCTGGTATTTATTTTTTATATGATGGGTTTATCCATTGGCGTGCATCTGCTGAACCTGCTGACCATCCCCGCTATAGTTATGGTTTATTACTTTAAAAGGTATAAAGTATCCGCCTGGGGCGCTTTTTTCGCCCTGCTGATCGGTTGCGTGATTACCGGTATCATCCAGGTGGCCATCATCCAATGGTCGGTTAAAGGCGCCGGTTCCTTTGATATTTTCTTTGTTAACCAGGTGGGAACCCCCTTCTTTTTTGGCTTTATCTTTTATTTTGTACTACTGGCAGCCCTGCTCCTGCTCGGACTCCGGTTCAATACGTCGCAGATCAATAAATTCACCGGCTTCCCGGTATGGCTGTCGGCCATTGCGCTCCTGTTCTGTTTTCCTTTCCTTCAGTCAGCCGGCTCGGTGGCATTGTTCATTATCGCACTGGGCGTTCTTATTGGCTATTCTTATTACTATAAACCCCGGATTTACTCGTTCCTGAGGATCGGTATATGGTCGACCATTTTTATCATTATCGGTTACTCCACGTATTTCACCACACTGATCCGCTCTAATGCCAACCCAACCGTGGATATGTATAATGTGGATAATCCGGTTAGCCTTGTAGGATATCTGAGCCGTGAACAGTATGGCGACTGGCCAGTATTGTTCGGACCATTCTTCACCGAAGAAACTACCAATGAAGATTTTGTCAACGCCGGCGACCTGTATGTTAAAGGCCAGCATAAATATGAAGTGGCCGGAACCGTTCAGAAAATGAACTATGCCGGTATGGAAACTGCTCACCTGTTTCCCCGCATGTATGATAATGGCAATGAAAGAAACCAGCAGTTCGTTTATCGCGAATTCGGAGGCGTGGAAGAAGGCGAACAACCAACGGTGGCTAATGATATTAAATACCTTGCCGACTACCAGATCCGCTGGATGTACTGGCGTTATTTTATGTGGAACTTTGCAGGTAAACAAAACGATCTCCAGGGATTTGGCAATATCCGCGATGGTAACTGGAACAGCGGCATCAGCTTTGTCGATCACCTGTTCCACAGCTCTACCAAAGAACTTCCCGATACCGCCGGAAAAACAAACAGGGCCAATAATTCCTTGTACTTCCTGCCTTTGATCCTGGGTATACTCGGATTGATCTACCAGTTCAATAAAGATCGCAGAGATTTTATTATTTCTTTCCTCCTGTTCCTTTTTACCGGTTTTGCGATCGTTATCTACCTTAACCAGGCAGGATACCAGCCGCGTGAACGTGATTACGCCTATGTTGGTTCGTTTTATGCCTTTGCCATCTGGATAGGTCTTGGCGTTCTATTCGTTAAAGAACAATTCAGCAAAGTGATCAAAGGCGATGCCTCGGCCTATGCTGCATCGCTGGTTTGCCTGCTGGCTGTTCCGGCGCTGATGGCTTCGCAGGAATGGGACGACCATGACAGAAGCCAGAAAGTGCTGGCCCGCGATATGGGCAATAACTATATGGAAAGCTGCGAAAAGGAAGCGATCCTGCTCACCTTCGGCGATAATGATACTTATCCATTATGGTATGGCCAGTAAGTGGAAGGCATCCGTCCCGATCTCCGCGTGATCAATTACAGCCTGCTGGGTACCGACTGGTACATCAACCAGCTCAGGTATAAACTAAATCAGAGTCCTCCGGTTGATGTGATCTTCACCCCAGAACAGATCCAGGGAAATAACAGGAATGTGGTTCCTGTATATGCGTTGCCCGGATACGACCAAACCAAATATTATGATCTCGAAAAAATATTAAGAGATGTAGTAGCCAGCGAAGACGATAAGAACAAAGTGGCCATGCAAAGCGGAGAACAGGCTAATGTGGTCCCGGTGAAAAAAGTAACCATACCCGTAGATATTGAAGCGGTTAAAAAATCAATGAAATTCAATGCCGGCGATAGTATCTTAAGCGAACTGAAAATCGATATCACCCGTAATTATATTCAGAAAAATGACCTCGCCGTACTCGCATTGATTGCCGCTAATAAATGGAAACGCCCCATCTACTTTACTTCCACACAGGAGTTAAAAGCGCTGGGACTGGAAAAATATGTGCGCATGGAAGGACTTTCCTATCGCCTGGTTCCCGTTGAAAACAACGGAACGCCTGTTCCGGAAACAGAACTGGCCTATAAAAATGTGATGGAAAAATTCAAATATGGCAATGCATCCAAACCGCATGTGTATTTCGATGAAGAAAACCGTCGCCATATCAATAGCGTGCGTCTCGCCCATGCCACATTGGCCAAAGCGCTGATCTCGGAAGGTAAAAAAGACGAAGCGAAGAAATCACTGGAGAAATATGATCAGTCAGTGTCTGAATCAAATGTTCCTTATGGAATGACGTCTAACCGCGGTAATTTTCACAACAGCGTATCAGCCGATTTCCTGGAAGCTTCTTACTTAAGCGGCGATATCACGCTGGCTAAAAAAGTAAACCAGTCTATCAAAAAAGACCTGGAGCAACAGCTCGCCTATTATCGTTCTTTGGGAGAAGAAGATCTTTCTAATGAACAACTGGCCATGCAGTCTGCCGCCATCCTTAACAATAAGGGAGGAACCTTATCTGATAAACAGCGAACCTTCGCTTACGATATTCTTTCTTCCTACCAGATGCTGGAGCAGTTGAAACAATGGGAACAACAATATAAAACGGCAACTCCTCCATCAATGGAAGTTCCGGTAGATTCCTTAAAAATGCCTGGTAAAGAAAAATAATCATTGAAATCAGAATGATATCTTAAAACTGACCCGTTTAGGCCTATTGGCTAAAAAATCCTGGAAATGAACTTTCCGGGATTTTTTTTATTATATATTAATGGCGAACTTGAGGCTACCTCAGTGTACCTTGCAGTATCCGAACCTAAAATCAAGAGCAATGAAAGGATATAATTTCTCAAAATTCGATCCGCGTGGAGAAGGCAAAACAACGTTTGAGCAATTGCTGGACATCTTCATGCAACTATTAACATTCACTAATGGCGACGTAGGCGAAGCGCTGAACTGGATGAACCAGCTCGATAAGGAATACGACATGACCAATGAAGAATATGGCATGGGCGATTTTATCGACGAACTGAAAGACAAAGGGTATATCAAGGATAACCCGGCCAATGGGGAAATAAAGATCACGCCTAAAACAGAACAGGGAATCAGGAAACGTTCTCTTGAAGAGATATTCGGCAAACTGAAAAAAACAAAACAGGGCGAACACCATACTTTCAAACCCGGACAGGGTGATGAGATGAACCCCGAAACCAGGCCTTTTCAGTTTGGCGATACCCTTGAACAGATCGATTTCACCGCCTCTATCCGTAATGCGCAGATCAATCATGGCATCGATAATTTCAGTATGCATGAAGATGACCTGGCTATCCGGGAATCTGATTATAAATCGCAGACCTCTACCGTGCTGATGATTGACATCTCTCATTCCATGATCCTCTATGGAGAGGATCGCATTACGCCGGCTAAAAAAGTGGCGATGGCGCTGAGCGAACTTATTACTACCAAATACCCCAAAGACACGCTGGATATCGTTGTATTTGGTAATGACGCGTGGTCGGTAGAGATCAAAGATCTTCCTTATCTGGAAGTAGGTCCTTATCACACCAATACAGTAGCAGGACTTGAAATGGCGCTGGATATTCTCCGGAGAAGGAAAAATCCGAATAAGCAGATCTTTATGATCACCGATGGAAAACCAACCTGCCTCAAGATTGGTAAACGATATTATAAAAACAGCTTCGGGCTCGACAGGAAGATCACCAACAGGTGCCTTAACCTCGCTGCGCAATGCAAAAAGCTGAAGATACCCATCACCACCTTCATGATCGCCACGGATCCTTATCTGCAAAAATTTGTGCAGGAGTTCACCGAAACCAATAATGGAAAGGCTTTCTTCGCATCGCTGGACAGGCTGGGCGCCTTCATCTTTAAAGATTTTGAAAGCGGCAAAAGAAAAACGGTTTTTTAAAGAAAAAAAGCAGACAAATAAATGAGTAAACCAGGTAGTAAGAAGAGCAGTACGTTAGGAGAATTAATCAAAAGCGGATATCGTTCTAAAAGCGTTAAAGAAGAGATACGGGCAAACCTTATCGGGAAACTTCAAAAGGCCCAACCCACTTTTTCAGGGATCATTGGCTATGAAGAAACAGTTATTCCTGATGTGGAAAGAGCCCTGTTATCGCGTCATAATATTTTATTCCTCGGGTTACGCGGACAGGCTAAAACAAGAATGGCCCGGCAGATGACCGAATTACTGGATGAATATGTTCCGGTCGTTTCCGGCAGTGAGATCAATGACGATCCGCTTCAGCCTGTTTCCCGTTACGCTAAAGAACTGATAGCCCAGAAAGGCGATAGCACGCCGATAGACTGGATACACCGCAGCGAACGTTACGGTGAAAAACTGGCAACGCCGGATGTCAGCGTGGCCGACCTGATCGGTGATATTGATCCCATCAAAGCCGCCAACCTCAAACTGAGCTTCGGCGATGAAATGGTGATCCACTATGGCATCATCCCACGTAGTAACAGATGCATTTTCGTGATCAATGAAATTCCCGATCTACAGGCCAGAATACAGGTGGCGCTGTTTAATATCCTGGAAGAAGGCGATATACAAATCCGAGGCTTCAAAGTGAGGATACCTTTGGATATCCTTTTTGTGTTCACGGCTAACCCCGAAGACTATACGAATCGCGGTTCAATCGTTACACCATTAAAGGATCGTATCGAAAGCCAGATACTGACGCATTATCCAAAATCGATAGATACGGCGCTCGCTATTACCGAACAGGAAGCCGATATCGCCGAGCATCAGCAATCGCTGGTGAAAATCAACGACCTGGTGAAACGCCTTATTGAACATATCTCGTTTGAAGCCCGGGCCAGCGAATACGTCGACAAAAAAAGCGGCGTCTCCGCCAGGCTCAGCATCTCCGCTTTTGAAAATGCTTACAGCGCTGCCGAAAGAAGAGCGATCATCAATAAAGAAAAACAAACGCAGGTTTGGATCAATGACCTGATAGGTATTATTCCTTCCATTACCGGAAAAATAGAACTGGTATATGAAGGTGAACAGGAAGGGCCATACCAGGTGGCGATGAACCTTTTGGAAAAAGCGATCCGTTCGCAGTTTGTTCTGTACTTCCCTAATCCGGATGCGCTTAAAAAGAAAAAAGGTCAGCAGCCAATTGAAAATCCCTACCGGTCCATACAATCATGGTTCGATAAGGGTAACTCGCTGAACCTGCTTTTCAATACCACCGACGCGGAAAAGATCCAGGAATTGTATAAAATTGACGGCTTACATGCGCTGGTAAAAAAACATTTCAAACAGGCTAATGAAATGGAAACAGCGCTGCTGATGGAATTCGTTTTACACGGTCTATCGGCCTATTCGCTGATCAGTAAAAAGATCGTGGATAACCGGATTGAGTTTAAGGACCTGATGGGTTCGATGCTCAACCTGGGAAGCGCCACAGGATTTTCGGACGAAGAACTTGATAAAGATTTTTCTTAAATAATTGAGCCGGGAGATTAAAATGCTCCTGGCTTATTATATGATATTCACCTCTCTCTCGAGATCTACTTTAAATTTTTCTTTAACGCTGTTTGCGATGAGCTGGCTTAACGCATATATCTCCTTTCCTGTGGCATTTCCATAATTAACCAGCACCAGGGCCTGCTTTTCATGGCATCCTGCATCGCCGGAACGGTAACCTTTCCATCCGCATTGTTCAATCATCCAGCCTGCGGCAAGTTTTACGCCTTCGGCGGATGGGTAACCGGGAATAGCGGGGTATTTTTTCCGGAGCGCTTCAAATAAAGCTGTAGTGATAACAGGATTCTTAAAGAAGCTACCGGCGTTGCCGATCACTGCAGGGTCGGGCAATTTCGATGAGCGAATATTGATCACCGCCGTGGAAATAGCTTGTATACTAAGTTTATTGATGGTCATTTTTTCGAGCTCCTGCTCAATAGCCCCATAGCTGATTTTGAATTCTGGAATTTTATTAAGCCTGAAGGTGACTGACAAAATCACAAATTCGCCTTTATGCTTTTTTTTAAAAATGCTTTCGCGGTAACCGAAATGGCAATCCTCTTTTGTAAATGTTATCACGCTTTTATCTTCCAGGTGAAATGCTTCCAGCTCATGAAAAACATCTTTAATCTCCACGCCATAAGCGCCAATATTCTGCATGGGTGAAGCGCCTACATTTCCGGGTATGAGCGAAAGATTCTCCACACCGGCAAGTTCATGGTCAATACAATAAAGGACAAACTGATGCCAGTTCTCTCCCGCCCCGGCTTTCAGGTAAACATATTGTTCATCCTGCTTCACAACTTCTATTCCTTTGACCTGGTTCTTTAAAACAAATCCAGGGTAATCCCTGGTAAAAAGCATATTGCTTCCGCCGCCCAGAATCAGTATCTGATCTTTATTCGTGATACCGTTTTTAACTGCTGCCAATAAGCATTCTTCCAGTTCACTGCGCGAATTAAACCCTGAAAAATACCGGCTAATAGCATTGATTCCAAACGTATTAAAAGCCTTTAATGAAATATTTTCTTCAATCTTCATCATTGTTCATTAATAAGTTCCGTTACTTGTCAACATCCGGTATTACTACTACGCTTCTGAAATGTTTATCGCTGTGTAAAATGGCCACCTGTTCAAGAATTGCCAGTTTACATTTTGAGGTAAATGCAGCATCTTTAGGGATCTTCAACAGCAGTTCCATCAGGTATTGATTTCTTACCCGGTTAACCACGGGTTCGGCGGGCCCAACCAAATATTGCCGGTAAGCAGGATGCAGCGCATGTGCAAACTGCAGCGCAGCGGCATCCACCAGTTCCTTGCTCCTGTGTTTAAAAGTGAGCAGGATAGTCCGGGAAAATGGCGGGTAGAAAAATAGCTTCCTGGCTTCTATCTCCATAGCATAAAATGCCTGGTAGTCGTGCTGCTGCACCAGCTTCAATACAGGATGGGTAATATTGGCCACCTGTATCAGCACTTTTCCCTGTATATCTTTTCGACCAGCCCTGCCGCTAACCTGTTCCATCAGTTGAAACCCCCGTTCATTTACCCGGAAGTCGGCAAAGCTCAGTAAGCTATCAGCATCCAGGATGCCCACCAGGTGGACGTTTTCAAAATCCAATCCTTTCACCACCATCTGTGTTCCAACCAGTATGTCTATACGATGTTGTTCGAAAGATTGTATCATCGTGTCATGCGCCTGTTTTCCCCTAACGCTGTCGATATCCATCCTGGCCACTTTTGCGTCTGGAAATTCTTCTTCCAGTTGTTCCTCTATTTTTTCCGTACCGAAGTTTCTCTGGGCAAATTTATCGCTGCCACAGGCTTCGCAGGTATATACCAGGGGATATAGTTTGCCGCAATAATGGCAATGCAGTTTGTTCGTTCTTTTATGAAAGGTTAAAGTAACATCGCAGTCATGGCAATGGGGAATCCATCCACAAACCTGGCAAATCTGGTAAGGAGAATAGCCGCGCCTGTTCTGAAAAAGAATAACCTGTTTTTTATGTTGAAGTGAATCAGTTATAGCATCTCTTAATGAGTCAGTTATAATTGTTTTTTCAACTCCTTTAGCCCCCTTTGAACGCGTGTCCACCAATTGTATTTCCGGAAGGTTTACTCCCCCGAATCTTTCCGTCAGTGTGGTCAGTCCATACTTTCCATTCACCGCATTATAATACGACTCCAGCGATGGCGTAGCGC
>JBDTVL010000087.1:0-7804 GCA_040007215.1 Flavitalea sp. | reverse complement strand
GGTTAAAGATACCGGCGACTTTATTCCCGCTTCAACTCCTTTTGTCAGCAGTACGCCTGGTTCCGGTCCGCGTCATTTCATTATTCATCCCAATGGTCTTTTCGCTTTTTCTGTTGAAGAGCTCAGTTCTTCTGTAGCGTCGTACAGCAGGGATAAACATACCGGGGCGCTCACCGCGCTGGAACGGTTTATAGTACCTGAAACTTTTTCTTCCGGAAATTCAGGAGCCGATATTCATTTATCTCCCGATTCGAAATTTTTATATGCATCTATCCGGGGACTGAATAATATCGCTATTTATTCCGTGAATGAAAAAACAGGGAAGCTCAGTTTCGTAGCCCGTGAAGAGGGGCGTGGCGATCATCCAAGAAATATTTGCATAGATAAAAAGGGCGAATATGTTTTTGTAGAGAATATGCTCTCAAACAATATCGCCATTTTCAGGAGAGATAAAAATACCGGTAAGATGGCCTTTATCAGAGAGGAATCGATACCGGGTGTAGCATGTCTTATCCAATGGTAATGGCGCTTGCGAATAGTTACTCAATGACATCAGATAGGGGTATAAATTTAAGGCAGTAATTTTCCCATGTTTGATAGGAAACTGAATACTTCAGTTAGTTCTTCAACCGGTGCAACCTATATCAGAGAGCTGCAAAAGGGTTGTCGCAGTAAACTATATACCTCCTGTATTATCCTTCCGATCATTAATCAGTAAAGCATATAGAGATGCCGCTACTATTCAGCGCACGATTTTTAGAATAATAAAATTGACTATCACTCAATAATAGTCAGCTGCCTGATAACGCGCGCGTAATATTGTTTAGCGATAGGTATCGATTCATCGCGTACTGTTAAATGATCTTTAGTTACATTATCCATAAAATTTACAGAGACAGCAAAGGCACGGTGTGTTTTGATAAATATTTCCGGCGGAAGTTTTTTCAGGGCGCCGGATAAAGTAGACCTAACCAGGTAATAGGTTTTATCAGAAAGAAAAATCTTGGTATAATTTCCTTCCGTGTAAAGACACATGACATCTGCCGGGTCAATCTTCCTTAGCGCTTTCTGTTGCCAGACAAAAAAAGGTTTAAGCATGATGGAATAAGGTTAAGGTTTAAAGACTACTAATATAAAAAATTACCTGCAGAAATTTTGGCCGCCCTGGAAATATTCCTGTATACATCTCTGTTATACCTCAATGGCGCCTCTTTGGGTCCCCGGATTCCGAGGACCCAAAGAGGACTTATCAGGGTGTTTCAGAGGAGGCATAGAGGTGTTTCCGAGGTAAAAAAGACATCCGTCACAGGTTTTGTCGAAGCCCGTCACAAGATTGGTCAAAGCCCATCACATTTAGCAAGAAACGGCGTGGGCAGGCATATATATTTGCTTTATCAGTCGCTGCCAAAGGAGTTCCGCACAGAGCTACCGGGAGTGCGGCCCGGGAATACTGCTCCGGGGTAGCGACAGATAAAGTAAACAACATTTATAACTATTAAATTTAATGATTATGGCACACGCCAATAACAGTATCGTCACAGGCAGATTTAGTGGATCCCTCGGAAAAGAACTCGTATTTCGCGAGTGGCAGGGAAAAACCATAGTCGCCAAATCGCCTAAAAGCAGGAGAGGAGATCCAACTGCTGCGCAGGCCGAAACCCAGGAAAGATTCCTGCTTGGTTCCCGCTATGCAAAGGCAATAACACAAGGCCAGGACCAGGGCATGAAAGAAGCCTATGCCAGCGCTTTAAGACCACGGCAAAACGTGTATAGCAGGGCATTGGAAGATTTTATGTCGCAGCCGGTTGTAAAACGCATAGATATGCGTAATTACAAAGGAGCTGTCGGCGACAGGATCATCGTTCGCGCATTAGATGATTTCCGCGTAGTAGGGGTACGCGTGGAAATTTATGCCGCTAACGGCGCTCTGCTGGAAGAAGGAAATGCTGAACCGCCTACTAATGGCATTGACTGGAACTATACTGCCACGCAGACAAATAATTTGCCTGCTGGAAGTAAAATCAAAGCAATAGCCACCGATATTCCGGGTAATGAAGGGATATTGGAGGGTATTTTGTAAGGCTTTACCAGGAAGCGCATCATACCTGATGCGCTTCCTTCCTTTTTTTAATCACTACAAAAGAATTATATGAGCAAATTATCAAAGCGTCATTTCTGGGAGTGGTTCAAACGGTATAATAAAGAATATCTTGAACTGAATAAAAAGTCTAATAAAGAAGCCGGTTATTGGGTCAATGAATTAAACGCTCATTTGCGGGCGTATTTTAAGTTCTTCGGGTTTAGTATAACGTTACAGGACAATCGAAGATCGACGCTTACCATTACTGTAAATGGAAAGGCGTCGCACTTCAAAAAAGCCGATTCATTGGTAGCGCTGGCTCCCGAAATACCGGGATGGAGAATAACTTCTCTGGAAGATCCCAGGCCTGCTGATTTTTTACTGGAGAAACAAATGGAGGATGCCGGTATAGACCATTCGGAATTATGTTTTTCACTGTCTGGCGATGATCCTGTCTATACGGATATTATGGTATATCATCCGTTATGCACCGAAGACAAGGAGTCTCTTTTTTCTCAATTGGTTACTGCGGCCCTGTATAACCTGCTGGGTGAACGATCATTCGGGATGGATATTGGACAGGTAGAAGTAGCCAATCTGTCCAGCGCTGATCCGGATGAGGTACAAAAGCTGGAGGAGCTACCTGCTTACCTGGGTTTGCGGAGATCTTCGATGGTGGTGGATGGTAGTGGAATGCTGTCGGGTGGAGGCGATTAAATTAATCCTGCTTGTAAAGCCTGGATGGAACAGGGATTTTGCCGGATTATCAATATTTGGTTGATTTTATTACTACGAAAGTTCTATGCTGATCGCATTATTTGTTCACTTTGATTTTCCAATTGTTTAATTTTTTTCGTAAAGTTTCAACTGCATTTATAGAATCATTTGTTCCATTAACAATCAGGTTCAAATATGGGCGTTCAGCTTTATCATTAGGTTTAACGACGGATAAAAAAGCGCTTGATGCTTTTTTATCTCCGCATCTTTTATCTCCTCCGAGTTTAGCGCCTGCTTCCAATGCAAGCATCAATACTTCTTCTATGGAAAGAGAATCTTGCTGAGCTTTTATTGCAGCATTTAAAACTGCCTGTAACTCTGAGGCGTTTGTTAAGGTGTTACCTTGAACTGAAATTCCTTCGCTTGTTAAAGCTCCCTTTTCAGTGGATGTGGAAGCTCCCGTAAAAGTTAAAGGCTTTTCCAGGTATTTTACGCATACTATGGCGTATTGTTGTTCTTCAGGGTCAAACATGGGATCTTTAATTGCTTCAAGAATTTCTTCAGGAGAAGCTTCAGCAAAAATCATTTCTAGCCCTTTTGCCCTTGCTTCATTATTACTCATTGCTTGAACAATAATGGCTCCTTTTCCAGGAGCGATAGCTCCAATTCCGTAAACGCTGTAAGTGCAGGATGCTCCTGCTATTCCAATGGCTTTTGTTTTAGGGTCAATAACGATGATTGACCATGTGGCAAAAGATTGAATGGCAAGAAATGTCGCCAAAAGAAATGTCAGATAAAGATGTTTTAGTGTTTTCATGTTATTTCAGCGCAGCATTATTGCTTTTCATACCATTCTAAAATATAATCGGCTACCTTTTCCCAACCTGGTTCCCCGCAAATGAAATGACTTTTTCCTTTAAATATTTTTACATTAACCTGGCTATTTTTTGAGTAAGACAACGATTATGTATTATTAAAGTTGATATACTTTCTTAATGGCAATAAATAATACTCGGTATTTCAACTGCACTTATTCTGCATTACAATAGGCCTCTCTTTGAATAACAAGAAAACCTTCAAGTTTGCACGTCGAGCCAGACTGGCTGTAAACTGCGCGGCGAGCGACATTTTTACAAACCCTTATTTTACTTGATTGAGTTCTTTAATTTTTGCAGTAAGTTTTTCGAAAGAATAACGGTCGCTATTATTTTTGCCGATATAACGAAATACCTCTTCACCTTGCTCATTTAGTATAATTAATGCGGGATAGTGAACAATCTGCCCGTGAAAAGCATATCCGTTAGGAATATTAAATTGGGTAGCCAGCATTGCATCAGCATCCCGATATATCGGATATTTAAGCGTATCGTTAGCTGATAATTTATCTGCCCATTCTTTTATCTCTTTTTCAGTATCAGGTTTTATAAATACTTGAATCACATTTGAAAGAGTCGCTGCCTTTTCAAAATAGTCGTGAGTGTGCCGTATACAATAAGGGCATTCTGTTTTCAATAGAAAATGCAGGGCAATAAATTTTCCTTTCGCTTTACTAGCGGTAAAATGACTTGTGTCTGTTGCTGAGGGAAGTGTAAAGTCTATAGAACTTTGCGCTTTAGTCAAAGTTGAGAATAATAGTATTACTATCAGTAGTTGTAAAGTCTTCATTATATTAGTTGTTTTAATTGTGCCTGGTGTTTTTATATCCAATATTATTCTTCCGCTGATTTTTTGTTCTTAACTTAAATATCCCAATCAGTATTGGCTAATATTCTTTTACGCTATTTAGTGGCGTAAACAGTCAATTAGCAACAAAATTTTTCAGCCTGTATAAGGGCCTTTTTTATCAGGCATTATTTTTAATACTACTTCTAAATATACTATTATTATTTTGATGTAGTAATATGGAAAACTCGTTTGGCCTTGCAATCCTTCATAAGGCTTACGGTAGTTATTTTCTTCGATCCATTGCTCTGTTAATTTCTTCACCTTATATCCATCATTGAATAGATAGGTGTTTAATATTCCATTCTGCAACTACCGTTAAGTCTTATGAGCTTATGTAATGCAATGGAGAGTTGAATACCAGGCTTCTGGGTTATTGCAATTCGCATTTACATCTATTGATTCATAAAGTTTCGGATTTTAGCGGCCTTTTTGGAATTTATTTGTTGCCCAGCCATATTGCTAAACCGCCTGTTATAGGCATGCTGTACTTTCAGTTAAAGAATTATAATTTTATGGATAATCCTAACCCGCCAGAATAGGTATCTCCGTTTTGGGGGTTCAAATTATATTTTAGTCTTGCTAACAGGTTTATCTTTTTTGAAACAGCATACGCGTTTTCTACAATAAAGGGTATTCGGTAATCACTAAATGAAGAGACATTCAGAAACCAATGTTGTGATGTGCCGTCATTTTCATAAATGTAATATTCATTTTGTCGAGTACTAAAGGTCCAGCCGCTTGCTACAGCAATGGTAATCTTTTTATTTTTTATAAAATGATATTTGATTAGGAGTGAAAAATTATTATTATACACCTTTATTTCATTCGGCTCTACGGGAAGGTCAATATAATATCCAGGTTGTTTATAAGTCATATTCTCAAATTCTGTTGCAATTGAAATATTTTGTAAAAGTTTATAATCAAGTTGTATCCAAATATCGGTACCGGGTGTTTTTAAATTGTTTGTGGCCCCTGCGAAACCAAATCCACTTGAAATTCTGCACTCCTTCTGAATTTGAGAATTTGTCTGGGAAAATGTCGCCAATGTTAAACTGGCGAATAGAAATAACAGAGGCAGGTATTTTTTCATTTTCAAAGTTTGATGGCTGTTAAATTAGTAAAGCGCACAACTTTAGCGGCTTAGTGTTCGTGGGGTATATTCAATAAAATTACAATAAGCAAGCTATTTCTTGCTTGTTAAGATTTATTTAAATATCTGCGGATACATATTCAGATATCCAGTTTAATTGTAGCGCTTTCTATTTTTGGTTTTTACTTATACCTTTTTTGACATTAGCCGAGGTATTTAACTTTTTCAATACACCCTCAATAGGAAAACTCAATAATTATGATCGAATGTGAATAGACCTTAATTCTTTTTCATTTCTGTTGATCCTGTTTTTTTATTGATATCAAATTTTAATCCAGACATTAATGGAAGGGATGTTTTAACGGCGCTTTCCATGGCTTCTGAAGCCGGAACTTCTGGACCTCTTCAAGTTCGAGCATTTGATTCACGTTTCCGGTCTTTTCGGGTTTAGGAATTGGACGTTTTGTAATTAAACCTGATTGATAAATTAACCGTAACTTATCAAATATAACTGTATTGGATATCCTATTCCTTCAGCCACTTTATTGAAATACAATAACAGGAAAATTTTGTATTAAACCTTATCAGATGTTTAAATCTCATTTGACGACTATTCTCCGCAGTCTTTGGAAAAGAAAAAGTTATGCGTTTCTGAATATTTCCGGTTTGGCGATTGGCATAACATTCGCTTCGTTTATTTTTTTATGGATTGAAGATGAATTAACCTTCAATGATGTTTTTAAGAATAGCCGGGATTTATATAAAGTTGTTGAGAATCAAACCAGCAACGGCTCGATGGTTAGTTCTTCCACCACGCCAGGTTTATTTGCACAGGCGGTAAAGGCCGAAATACCCGCAATACTGGAAGCTGGGCGAATGAGCTGGGGCTTTTCTCAAGGCTTTCGATATGGTGCCAAGCAGGTTAATGAGCCGGGTTACTACGCCGATCAGGCAGCCATAAATATGCTGGCTTTCCCACTTTTGTATGGTAATCTCGCCACCGTATTCGTTCAGCCGCGGTCGATTATCATTAGTGAAAGGATGTCCGAAAAAATATTTGGGAACATTAATCCAATTGGAAGAATCCTTGAGGCAAACGGGAACCTCGGTTTCTCTGCCGACGGACTTTTTGAGGTGACAGGAGTATTTAAGAATCTCCCTGCCAATAGCACCTATTTCATGGATTGGATATCGCCTTATGAGGAATTTGAGAAAGTTAATTTATGGAGCAGGAATTGGACCAGTAGTTCCATTGAAACGCTGATTCAATTACGTCCTGGGGTAAATCCCGAAGAGGTTAACCTGAGAATTAAAAACTTTTTGGTTTCGAAAGCTGGTAAAGGCGCTCCTACTTGTTTTTTGTATGCTATGAAAGACTGGAACCTTCGTGGTGATTTTATTGCAGGCAGAAGAGAGGATGGAAAGATCAGGTATATACAGTTGTTCACGCTTATTTCTTTGATCATCATTCTTGTTGCCTGCATAAATTTTATCAATCTTTCCACTGCCCGCTCAGAGGAAAAAGTCAGGGAAATAGGTATTCGTAAAGTGTTAGGTTCAAGTCGGGCAAATCTGATGATTTATTTTGTAGGAGAGTCGATGATGCTTTCTGTATTTTCTGTTCTGCTGGCCATTATCTTGTTAATTCTTCTTCTTCCCGCTTATAACATGATGATAGGTAAACAACTGACCTTATCCTTATTAAGTTCAGTTCATCTTATGGGCTTATTATTTATCTGTCTTTTTACCGGATTAGTTTCCGGTATTTTTCCCGCTATATACCTGTCTTCTATTAAACCGGTTACGGCGCTTAAAGGATTTAAGGCAAGTCCTGGCGTGAGCGCTCTTTTATTCAGAAGAGGATTAGTAATTCTTCAGTTTTCTGTTTCTATTGCGCTTATTATCTGTACGCTCGTTATTCAGCGTCAGGCTGATTACCTGGGGACCAGAGATATTGGGTATACGAGAGACAGAATATTGTTTGTATATCTGCAAGGTGGGTTGGGAGAACATTTTATGAAAGTGAAAAATGAATTGATCTCATCGGGGTTCGTGGAGAATGCCGCTACGATAATGAGTGGGCCTGTGGGCGTATATAATTCCACGGATCAGATGGGCTGGCCGGGAAAGGATCCGAATTCAAAATTATTCATTTATTTTAATAATGTAAGTCCGGAATATATTTCCACCAT
>JBDTVL010000086.1:0-7823 GCA_040007215.1 Flavitalea sp. | reverse complement strand
AACCGCTTCCACCCCGGCCTTCTTCCGGCCGCCTTTTTCTGCATTCGTATCTTTATTGCACAATTTTTGTTAAGATAGCCTGGATCTTAATGCTTCATCTCAACTTTTACCTGCATGATTAAGTCCTTTTCGCAAATAACTTTCGATTTTGCTCATGCCCCGGAACCTCCTCAAAGTGATTCCGAAGCTATCTCTGACATGATCGCAGAAACTGAAACCGAATCCCAGGCTGAACCGGAAACCGATGCCTCCACCCTGGTTTCTGCCGATATAAGAGAAGCTGAACCCATGGAGCAGCCTTCTCCGGCCATAAAATCGACAAGAGGAAGGAAATCGCAAAAAACATTTGCGGCCGAGGCCGACCTCGTAAACATACCTGCCGACGAACAGCTCTTCCAGCGTCAATACTACTCCATAGGCGAGGTTTCGGCCATGTTTCGCGTAAACGCCTCCCTCCTTCGCTTCTGGGAATCTGAATTCGATGTTATTCAGCCCATGAAGAACCGCAAAGGCGACCGCCATTTCAGGCCACTGGATATTAAAAACCTTCAACTCATCTACGACCTGCTGCGCAGGAGAAAGCTGACCATTGAAGGAGCTAAAGACTTCCTTAAAAACAATAAAAAATCAAAGGAAAGATTTGAGATGATCCAGTCTTTACAGAAGATCAGGTCTTTCTTACTGGAAGTAAAGGCTTCGCTGTAACCGGTTAAACTATATTTCCCTGGGCGCTTCGGCCTCTTTCGAAGCCAGCCTTACCTGCATATCTTCCATCATCTGTATAATAGCCAGGTTTACATGATGCCTCAACGCATTAAAATCGGCAGGAGGAATAGTAGCGGTAAAAAATTCTATAAAGACGATATAAGCATTCTTGCTGATGTCAGAGAGAAACACCGTATGAGATTCAATCTTGTCTCTTCTTCTCAGTAATATTCCTTCAATGGCCGTGACTAACTGGTTCACCGTATCATGCGGCGTTTCGGCATGCAGCTCAAGCTGAACAAAAGCGCGGCGCTGCGTTCGTAACGACAAATTATCCATGATACTGTCTACCATTTGTTTGTTAGGCACCGTAACATAGGTTTTCTGATCGGTGCGCAACCTGGTGCTTCTCAACCCGATCTTCTCTACCGTACCCGTAATATTATGCACTTTAATGAGATCGCCATTGGTGAAAGGTTTATCGAAGAAAATAATGAAAGAAGCGATCAGGTTTTCAATACTTTCCCTCGTAGCCAGGGCAATGGCCGCGCCCGCAAGACTCAGCCCCGTGATAAGACTGGATATTTTGAAGCCGAACCCGAATTTCAATACCAGTAGTATACCATTAATGACCAGTAACACTTTGAAGAAATCCTTAAAGAATAATACCAGTTGGTTATCGCTCTTATCTTCTGTAAGATTAGCTTTCTGTTCCAGTATCATGGCCACAAAATCTATCACCCTCAGCATCAGCCAGACAATAGCGATGATTAAAATGAATATTGATAATGTTTCAAATAATTTCTGGAGACTTACTTTATATATATAAACATTCAGTAAACTGGGAAAATGAAGTTTCTCTATGGAAATGATCGTGACCAGAATGATCAGGAAAGTTTTCAGCGGGGAAATAACCAGGTTAATGAAGCTCTGTTTATCCACGCCCTTAGCCAGCTTTCTGACTACGCTGAACAATAATCCTGCTACATATCGCGACAATAATTTTTTAAATAGCACAGCTATTAAAATAGCGCCCGCCACAGCGAGGTAGCTGCGAAGTGTATTGTCGAGAAAGGTATAGTCCAGAATTTTAAACATGCTCCGCTTATTCTAAAAAAATAAAATTACGTAAATAGCTACTTAAACGAATACACCCTGATGCTGTCTTCCTGCAAAAGATATAAGTAACCGGGCGCTATAATAATTTTCTGGGCGGTAAGCATGAACGATGGCATCTGGTATTGCTGCAACTGCAGGCTGCCGGGTTCATACCTGTACAGGAATTTATCGTCTCTTCCGAATAATGTTTTATTGATCACTTTAAAATCCAGCCATCCCCTGAAAGGAATACGACGCTGAAAACCTCCATAGTAATCAAAAATATATACGCCCTTTGCCGGATCATACAAATACACGAATTTATCCTGGTCAATAATATATTCCGGCGAAGGCATGGTATCAAAGATCATGCGGAAATCGGATGACTGGTCGATGATCTTTCCATCATCTCCGATCTTTTTTAATTTACTCTCGATCTCATCAAACACCCAGATATTATTATCGTATGATTGTCCAACCGCTTTTACCTGCAACAGGTTTTCCTTTCTCAGGTCCAGCGTTGACCTGCTGTTCAGCAAGCGGTCGAGGATCACAATGGTTCCAAAATCTTTATAATACAGCAGCAGTTTCAGCGGATTGCTGACATCAAATGAAAATACTTTGCCAAATTTCCGCACATTATTAAAAACAGCCATCGAATCGCCATTGGGGCGCAATTTCTTTAACTGGCCATTCTGGGAAAGAATATAGAGATAGCCCAGGTTATCGACCGTAAAATCGGCTGATGCTCCGGGATAGGCCTTTTCAAAATGAAAAACACTGTCGGTCTGAGCCGCGCTTTCTATGCAGGAGCATATCAGCAATAGTATGAGCAGGCGGGTTATCATTGTAGCGGGGGAAGATTATTGCGGACAATTTTGTTATCTAACGTTTCATAACGCGATTGCAGCTTCAGATGTTGTCCGTCGAATACCGCAAAAGTAAAATACCGGATCCAGTCGCCCAGATTGATATAACGGCTATCGCCAAGTGAAAAATCGATAGGCAGGTGCCGGTGACCAAAGACCAGAAAATCATATTTCTTCTCTTTCAGCTTTTCCTTGCTGTAAATGATGAGCCATTCCTTGTCTTCTCCCAAAAAGACCTCTTCCTGTTTACCTGTGGCCAGCCGGCTCTTTTTGCTGGAATAATTGGCCAGGCCCATCCCGATATAAGGTGGCAGAGCGCCGAATAACCACTGGCAGAAGGGATTCCTGAAAACTTTTTTCAGGGCCTTGTACCCATGATCGCCGGGGCCAAGTCCATCGCCATGCGCTACCAGGAACTCTTTATTATTAAAAACGAATTCTTCGGGTTCAAAATGAACAACGATATTCAGTTCTTTCTGCAGGTAGTCCTTCATCCACATATCGTGATTGCCCACAAAAAAATGAATGATGATGCCGGCATCGGTAAGTTCGGCCAGTTTTCCGAGCAGTCGCACAAAACCCCTGGGCACTACTTTTCGGTATTCGTACCAGAAATCGAACATATCGCCAACGATAAAAATGACTGCCGCATCGGAGCGGATCTCTTCAAGAAAGGCGACGATCTTTTTTTCTCTTTCCACACTTGAAGCATGGTCGGGCGCGCCCAGGTGGAAATCAGAAAGGAAATAAATTTTTTTAGCGGGTTCGATATTCATTGGAAGGAGGATAAAGGTAAAGCTACTATAAATATATTATGGGGCGGCGTGGCCTTCAGGTTCGAGCAGGAACACATATACTTCTTTTGGTCCATGTACGCCTACCACCAATGTTTTTTCAATATCTGCCGTGCGGCTGGGTCCTGTGGCAAAGCTGATCATGGAGGGAAGTTTACCGGGATAATTTTCTTTTATTCCCTGGAGGGCTTCCTTAATATCATATACCAGCTGGTGCGTATAGGCAATACAGATATGTACCGGGGCATAAACGCTGGCTGTGCGGCCATTTTTCGAAGCGGAGCTCAGCACAATACTTCCGGTACGGGCCACCAGCGATTCGCAAAGCGTAATGGAAGCATCGGCATTTTCAAGGTCATCAGCGCCCGGCGCATTGAAAAAACCGGGGGGCAGCGCTTTTTTGAGTCCTTCGTCCTGCACATATATTTTCTCCCATTTGCGCTGAGCGATCAGCGCTTTCAGCGCCGAGGCCAGTTCTTCACGGTCGGCGCAGTACATGAATTTGCCGAGTAGTTTTGAAAACTGTTCGGCAAATTCAATTTCCAGTTCCTGCTGCGAAGGCTGGAAAACAGAAGAGGCGCCTTCGCTGCCCGGAAATGGAAGAGGCGTTGACTGAGTCAACGCCTTCCTTATTTTTTTTAGAATATTTTCTTTCGCTGCAGATACATTCATTTCCTATCCTCTTAAGTTGCGGGATGATTGGTGACATTGCTGTCGTAAGGAGGAACGCCTTCGCTGATAGCTCCATTTTCGGCATGGTGATCGGGATGTTCATCATCCACATCAATTGTTTTTATTTCCTTGAATGGACGTTTGCCGATCAGTTTTTCCACATCGCTCTGAAACAATACTTCCTTGGTCAGGAGCGCTTCGGCAAGTAGTTCTACCTGCATTTTCTTTTCTACAAGAAGGGCCCTGGTTTTTTCGTAGGCCTTCTCAATCAGATTCCTTACTTCTTCGTCAATAAGCCTAGAGGTTTCTTCCGAATACGGTTTCGTAAAGGAATTTTCCGCAGAAGGATCGTAGAAACTTACATTGCCTATTTTAGCGTTCATACCATATACAGTAACCATGGAATAGCCAATACGGGTGATCTGCTGAAGATCATTCTGTGCGCCGGTAGATATTTTTCCGAAGAAGATATCTTCGCTGGCCCTTCCACCCAGCGTCATACAGATCTGGTCCATCAGTTGATCGGTATCGTAAAGATATTGCTCTCTTGGCGTGTACTGGGCATATCCCAAAGCGGCCACCCCTCTCGGAACGATGGTCACTTTTAATAACGGATATGCATGTTCGAGATACCAGCCGCAGATAGCGTGACCTGCTTCATGATAAGCGATGATCTTTTTTTCTTCGGGTGAAATGATCTTGTTCTTCTTTTCCAGTCCGCCGATGACCCTGTCTACTGCATCCTGGAAATCTTCCATCTCCACATGTTCCTTACCCTTACGGGCGGCGATCAGCGCCGCTTCATTACACACATTGGCAATATCTGCTCCGGCAAAACCAGGGGTTTGTTCGGCCAGTTTGCGAATGTCTACACGGGTAGATATTTTGATCGGTTTAAGATGCACTTTAAAAATATGCTCTCTTCCCTTCAGATCTGGTTTATCTATAGAGATCTGCCTGTCGAAACGTCCTGGACGCAGTAATGCCGAATCCAGTACATCCGGGCGGTTGGTAGCCGCCAGCACGATAATGCCGGTTTCTCCGCTGAATCCATCCATTTCCACCAGCAGTTGATTAAGGGTGCTTTCTCTTTCGTCGTTGCTCATCACGGCATTTTTACCGCGGGCGCGTCCTATGGCGTCAATTTCATCGATGAAAATGATACACGGCGATTTCTCCCTGGCCTGCTTGAACAGATCGCGAACACGACTCGCGCCTACGCCTACGAACAACTCAACAAAGTCGGACCCCGACATGGAAAAGAAAGGCACCTGCGCTTCGCCGGCCATGGCTTTAGCCAGTAAGGTTTTACCTGTTCCGGGAGGGCCTATCAGTAAAGCTCCTTTAGGGATCTTGCCGCCGAGGGCTGTATATTTTTTAGGGTTCTTTAAAAAGTCAACAATTTCCATCACTTCTACTTTAGCCTCATCCAGTCCGGCCACATCGGAAAAAGTAATGTTCACTTTAGTGCCTTTATCAAAAAGCGTGGCTTTCGATTTACCGATATTGAAAATACCGCCTGGTCCGCTGGCTCCGCCGGCTCCACCCCCCATTTTACGCATCAGCATGATCCAAATCAATATGATCACCAGCAGCGGTAAAAGGAAATTCAGGATAGCCCCGAAATATTCCCCTTCTGTAACGGGGGCATAAGGAACTTCGAGATCCGGGTTTTTTTCGAAATCCGCGATAAGGCGTTTCTCGTAATCTTCCGATTTGATCACTTTGAACTCGAACTGGGGACCGCCGGGTTTTGCGGCAGGCCATCCTTTGCTCAGTTTGTCTTTGTAATAAGGCTTCTGAAGGCTATCGGGTTTGATATAGGCTCTGACCACGTTCTTGTTGGTAACGATAACTATACGGGCCACATCGCCTTTATGCAGCATATTATTCGTAAACTCCTGTTCGGAGTCGAGCGTTTTTGCTTCAGGGGTAAAGGAGCCAAAGAACTGAAAACCTACGAGGACGGCAAAAATGATTGCCCAAATCCAATAAATACTGAAACGTGGTCCCTTTCCTGGTGTCTTGCCATCATCTTTTGGGCGCAACCGTGGAAAACTCCGGTCGTTTTGCTTTGAATCGTCTTGTGCCATATATTTCTAACTTCTTCTTGTTGTCTGAATAATAATTGTAAGGTGAAATTGTTCAAATAATATAGAAATCAATAGGTAGGAGGCTATATATTAAAGCTTTAACAGAATAAAAACGCATCTGTAGCGCTGAGGATTCAATTCTGGCAGGATTTAGTTATGCTCTTCTCCCTCTGCATCGCTCCACATATCTTCCAACTGGTAAAACTTCCTGATTTCAGGCTGCATAACATGCACTACCACATTCACATAATCGACCAAAACCCACTGTCCGGTTTGCTGACCTTCCGCCTTATAAGGCATTTCATCGGCGGCTTCCTTTGTATGATATTCGATATAATCCGCTATTGCTCTGACCTGTGTTGTGCTGGAGGCCTCGCATATAATAAAAAAATCCGCCACTGCTTCAGGTATCTTACGCAGATCAAGCGAAACAATTTTTTCTCCTTTCTTCTCCTGGATAGCGTTTATAATGGCTTTAAATAATTTTGAATTTCTCGTTAACCTTCCTGCGCCTGTTCTTTTACGACGAGTAGTTAAAATTGACAATTGTTCCAATAATCAAAACGTTTTTAGTGATTGAATATATTTGGAGGGATTTTAACCCCGGCCCTCTTATTTTCGCAATGCTCAAAAATAGTAATTTGTTACCACAAACCTCCGTGAATACTGCTCTAGGACGGCCATTTATTATTCTTTCTTCGGTAGAAAGCACCAACAACTATGCCATGGCAAAACTGCATGCCGGAATGGTAGTGGAAGGAACCTGCTTTCAGGCCGTTGAACAGACTGCAGGGAAGGGGCAGCGGGGAAAATCATGGTTTGCAGCGCCTGGCGAAAACATTACCCTCAGCGCCATTACCAGCCCGGGAAGCGCAAAGCTGCGCCCATTCCTGTTATCGGCCGCCGTAGCCATAGCCTGTCATGGATTTCTTTCAGCATATGCCAATAAAAACATAAAAATTAAATGGCCCAACGATATTTACATTAATGACAGAAAGGCAGGGGGGATACTGATAGAAAACCTTTACCAGGGTCATAACTGGTCATGGGCCGTTGCAGGAATCGGGTTGAATATCAACCAGACCGGGTTCCCCGATCATCTGCCCAATGCCATTTCATTGAAACAGGTTACCGGTATGGAATACAACGTTCTGAAGCTTGGGAAAGCATTGGTTTCAGGGATCGATAAACAACTTCACTGGATGAACCATAGCTCCGAAGAGGAGATCATGAAAACCTATAACAAACTGTTGTATAAAAAAGACGTGGAAGTAAAACTGAAAAAAGAGAACATCGTTTTTACACGTTTCATTAAAGGCGTTTCCCCTTCGGGGGAACTGATCGCCCAGGGCGCGATGGAAGAGCGTTACCAATTCGGGGAAGTAGAATGGGTCTGACCAAAAACTTTAATGGCCATGTCTTATTGATCAGGTCTCGAATCTGAAGGAAATTATTTCAACGGCTCCAGTTGAAAGGATACCGTTACCGCAATGGTATTGGAAATATTATCCTTAACCAGCGAGGGTATATCAATTTTATAATCGCTGAGCAGAATTTTGAACGGGCATAGAATTGCGATGGTTTTACCGCTT
>JBDTVL010000085.1:0-7826 GCA_040007215.1 Flavitalea sp. | reverse complement strand
CAGCTTCCCTTTGAACAGAAGGGAAATGCATACACCACCAAATCGGTGATCTTCGAGCATTTTTTTGTGAGGAAGACCCTGCTGATCAAATATTCGTATGCCTTTATCATTCTTCCGGGAGGTTTTGGAACCATGGATGAATTTTTCGAAACGCTAACGCTGGTTCAAACGCGCACACTTACCAGGTTCCCGATAGTGTTATTCGGGAAAGCATATTATAAAGATCTCTGGGAATACCTGGAATTTATGGCAGAGAATGATACCATATCGCGCGAAGATCTTACACTGGTCATGCTTACCGACAGTATAGACGAAGCTATGGCGCATATCAGTTCTTATATCACCACAAACTATAAGATAAAGCCCAGGAAGCCGGTCTGGTGGCTGTTTGAGAAAAGATAGATCAGTAGTCGAGAATGGGCGACAACCATCTTTCTATTTCTTCAAGCGGCATTTTTTTGCGTCCGGCATAATCTTCCACCTGGTCTTTCGCTATTTTCCCCACGCCAAAATACCTGCTTTCGGGATGCGCAAAATACCAGCCGCTAACTGAAGAGGCAGGATACATGGCCAGCGATTCTGTCAGCGTTATGCCTGCAGTTTCCGTGGCCTTCAGCATATTGAACAGTTTTATTTTCTCGGTATGGTCGGGGCATGCAGGATAGCCGGGAGCGGGCCGGATACCTTTATACGCTTCACTGATCAGGTCTTCATTAGTGAGGTTCTCCTGTTTGTCATATCCCCAATATTTTTTGCGCACATCCTGGTGTAATTTTTCTGCGAATGCTTCCGCTAACCGATCGGCCAAAGCCTGCAGAATGATCTTGTTATAATCGTCGAGCTGTTCTTCGAAAAGTTTAATATGCGGCTCTATGCCATGAATGGTTACCGCAAATGCTCCGATATAATCGGTAAGGCCTGTTTCTGCGGGAGCAATAAAATCGGCCAGCGACATATTCGGTTGACCTTCGGCTTTTTTTATTTGCTGCCTGAGGCATTCGAGGTTTATATTTTCTTTTTTGCCATCCTGTTCAAGTTCCAGGGTGATGGTGTCTTTGCCATTGGAGTTAGCTTTGTAAAAACCGAATACGGCGCGGGGTCGCAGCCATTTTTCGGCAATGATCTTTTTCAGTAAAGCCCTGGCGTCGTTATATAATTTTGTGGCTTCGACACCGATCACTTTGTCGGTCAGTATCTGTGGAAATTTACCATGCATTTCCCAGGCAATAAAAAATGGCTGCCAGTCGATAAACTCCACCAGTTCATTAACGTCGGGATCGGAGATGGACTGGTAGCCGGTGAATGCAGGTATTACAGGCTGGTAATCTTTCCAGTTTATTTTTACGCCGTTACGCTGCGCATCTTTAAAGGAAAGATATTGTTTGGACGATTTCTTATTGGCAAAATCATTCGCCAGTTTTATATATTCTTTCTTCACTTCAGCCAGGAAGGGGGCTTTATTTTCCTTGCTCAACAAGGAGCCTGCCACGGTAACGCTACGCGAGGCATCCAGCACATGTACTACGCCGTTATCATATTGCGGGGCGATCTTAACGGCGGTATGCATACGCGAAGTAGTGGCGCCGCCGATCATCAGGGGCAGGTTCATGTTGCGCCTTTTCATTTCATGAGCAACATTCACCATTTCATCAAGCGAAGGCGTGATGAGACCGCTGAGGCCGATGATATCTGCTTTTTCTCTTATGGCGGCATCCAGTATTTTATCTGTCGGAACCATCACGCCCAGGTCGATAATATCATACCCGTTACAACCCAGCACCACGGCTACAATATTTTTGCCTATATCATGTACATCTCCTTTAACGGTGGCCATTAATATTTTTGCCGCCCCGCCCTGTATAGCTAATGGATTGTTTCTTTTTTCTTCTTCAATAAAAGGCGTTAGTACGGCTACGCTTTTTTTCATCACCCTGGCGCTTTTTACCACCTGGGGCAGGAACATTTTTCCCGATCCGAAAAGATCGCCTACCACATTCATTCCCGCCATCAGCGGACCTTCTATTACTTCAAGCGGACGCGCATACTGCTTCCTGGCTTCTTCCGTATCGGCATCTATGAAATCTGTAATGCCATTTACCAGCGCATGTTTCAATCTTTCTTCGACAGTAGCGCTTCTCCAGAGATCGTCTTTTTTTTCCACCTTACCTTCCGACTTCACCGTTTCTGCAAAGAGGATCAGTTTTTCAGTAGCCTCGTTGTTATCGTTGTTATGGTTCAGGATAACATCTTCGCAGAGTTTCCGCAGGCCTGGTTCTATTTCATCATACACCACCAACTGCCCGGCATTTACAATACCCATGTTCATTCCCGCTTTAATGGCATAAAACAGGAATACCGAATGCATCGCTTCACGAACGGGTTCATTACCCCTGAAAGAGAATGACAGGTTGCTGACGCCGCCGCTGATGCCGGTAAGCGGCATCAGTCTTTTTATTTCATGGGTAGCTTCGATAAAATCAACGCCATAGTTATTATGTTCTTCCAGTCCGGTGGCGATTGCAAAAATATTTGGATCGAAGATGATATCCTGCGGATCGAAGCCTACCTGTTCGGTAAGGATTTTGTAAGCGCGATGGCAGATATCAATTTTTCTTTGTTTGGTATCGGCCTGCCCGAGTTCATCAAAAGCCATCACGATAACGGAAGCCCCATAGCTCTGGCAGATGATCGCCTGGTCGATAAATTTTTTCTCTCCTTCTTTCATGGAGATGGAATTCACAATCGACTTTCCCTGAACGCATTTCAATCCTGCTTCAATGATCTCGAATTTGGAAGAATCGATCATTAAAGGAACCTTAGCGATATCGGGTTCGCTTTGTATCAGGTTAATGAAGGTGGTCATGGCCTGCACGCCATCCAGCATGGCATCGTCCATATTTACATCGATGATCTGCGCGCCGCTTTCCACCTGTTGCCTGGCTACGCTTAAAGCCTCCTCATATTTATTGTCTCTTATCAGTCGAGCAAACTTTTTTGAACCGGTTACATTGGTCCGTTCGCCGATATTGATAAAATTGGTTTCGGGGCGGACAACAAGCGGTTCAAGGCCCGACAGCCGCAAAAAAGGTTGAATATGTATAGATTCGCTCATAATATTTTTGATCTGCTTAAACTATTGACTTTTCAACAATTGGTAATGGCCTGGGGGTAAGATTTTTTACGTTTTCTGCAATATGCCTGATATGTTCGGGAGTAGTGCCGCAGCATCCCCCTACAATATTTACATAGCCTTCCTTTGCCCATTCTTCTAAAAAATGAGCGGTTTCATGAGGCTCTTCATCATATTCACCCATAGCGTTGGGAAGGCCCGCATTGGGATATGCCGAAACATAGCAGGATGCTATATGCGATAATTCCATGATGTACTGGCGCATTTCTTTGGCGCCCAGCGCGCAGTTAAGGCCTACGCTTAGCGGTCTGGCATGGGCGATAGAAGTGTAGAACGCTTCCAGCGTTTGCCCGCTGAGCGTTCTTCCTGAAGCGTCGGTAATAGTGCCGCTGATCATGACCGGCAGCGATTCTTTATTAACGTCTCTGAAGTATTTCTTGATAGCGAATATGGCGCCTTTGGCATTAAGCGTATCAAAAATGGTTTCTATCAGTAACAGATCCACGCCTCCTTCCACCAGTCCCTTTACCTGCTCATAATAGGCAGCCGCTACTTCATCGAAAGTTACTGCGCGGAACCCGGGATTATTTACATCGGGCGATAAGCTCAGCGTTTTATTGAGGGGTCCAAAAGCGCCTGCTACGAAACGTGGCCTGGATGGATCTTTGGCCGTGTATTCATCTGCAGCCTTACGCGCTATGCGCGCTCCTTCCACATTCATCTCGTAAGCATATTCCTGCAGTTCGAAATCGGCCTGCGCTATCACCGTTGATGCAAAAGTGTTGGTTTCGATGATATCAGCGCCGGCCTGTAAATATTGTTTATGAATGCCTTCAATCATCTCTGGCTGGGTAAGGTTCAGGATATCGCTGTTGTTTTTAACGTCCAGCTTCCAATCCTTGAATCTTTCTCCGCGATAAGTGGCTTCTGTTGGTTTATGCTGCTGGATCATGGTGCCCATTGCGCCATCTATCACCAGTATCCGTTTCCGGAGTTCTTTTCTTATGTCTTGCATAACATGGATGTTTTAAAGCGTAAACAATCAGGCAGACCTATTACAGTATGAGGGCGCGGCTATGCCCTGTTATTGTTCAGGCTAACGCAAAAACAGCAGAGCAGTAAACTCCGCAATTGGCATTGAACAATTTAAACGTTTGGGAAACTTTTGAAAGGCGTTTCGTTGGCGTTTATTAGTTCAGTTTTTGCACAGGCTGAACAATAAACAAATCGGCCTGTATTTTACCCTGCAAAAGTAATCATTATTCGTAAATATCCAATAGGTGGGTTCAACGAGCCTTTGGCGCCCTTAATAGGAAACGAAACGTTCTACAGGCACCCTGTTCTGTAAACTCCGCGCCAGCGTCATTTCATCGGCATATTCAAGTTCGCCGCCAAAAGCGATGCCCCTGGCAATAGCGGTTACTTTTATGGTTTGTGGATGAAGTTTTTTCTGAATATAGTAAATAGTGGTATCCCCTTGTACGGTAGGATTGAGGGCAAAGATGAGCTCCTGGATATTTTCTTTCTGGATCCTGCCAACCAGCGACTCGATAGTTAGCTGATCGGGACCTATACCATCAAGCGGCGAGATAATGCCGCCCAGCACATGATAAATGCCATTGTACTGCTGGGTGCTTTCAATGGCGATCACGTCCCGGATATTTTCCACCACGCAAACTATTTCCTGTTTGCGCATGGAATTGGCGCAGATAGAGCAGATATCTCCATCGGCAATATTGCAGCAGCGCTGGCAGAATTTCATTTCCTGCCTCATTTTAACAATAGTTTCCCCAAATGCCTGAACCAGGGCGGCATCCTGTTTTACCAGGTGCAGGGCCAGCCGTAATGCGGTTTTCTTACCAATACCAGGTAGCCTGGCAAATTCATTCACCGCATTTTCCAATAATGAAGAAGAGAACTGCATACCTAAAGATACGAATGCCTTTACAACTGGATGTCTACCTCGTTATCCCAATTTGCTTTAATATTCAGTTTTCGGGGAATGAGCTGCACCTTTTCGGGCTGGAGGCGTTTACCAAAGAACTCGCCGGTATCCCACTCGCCATTCTGGTTGTCGTCGTATACCAGCCTGATCTCATATTCGCCGGGAGTAAACAGTTTGGCGTCGAACTGGTTATTTTTAAATACATGCGAGAATTTTACCTGGTCCGTTTGTATGAACTGCAGGACAGGATGCTTTTTCAGGTCCAGGTTAAGAAATCTCAGTCGCACGAGGCCATATTCGCTTTCTTTCTTTGTCTGGAAATTGACCGTATCTATCCTGGCTATTCTTTTACCCAGCGTATCGCGCGCTACTAATGAATCCAGTATAACATGGTAAGAAGTGTTTTCTGTCCAGGGATAGATAACAGTTATTTTCTTGTTGCCGGTATCTCTTTCGAGGGTATATGTCTTTATCGGTTCAAAAGCTTCATTCAGCAGTTGCAGTTTGGAAGAATCGAAGGAAAGCAGGGGGGCGCTGAAGGTGATCGAAAGGTTGGATAACAAGTCGAGCTGGTTACCGGAAAGGTTGGTTTGTACTTTTAAATATCTGTCTGCGTCCTCATTGTTTTTTTTGCCGCCCGCTTTCACCCCAGGCGTAATAGTGGATACATTGCTTTTGGCTTTTTTTTCCTTTTCAGTGAAGGCATAAAGGACAATATCATTTTTCATCGACTGAGTGGCTACGGTCGAATCGGCAAAAGCGAATAACTGTTCTTTTGACTGGTATCTTCTGGCTCCTTCATCCTTTAGCGCATAGATAGAAAAAGTTCCTGCGCCCATGTTATGAAACCTGAAGCTGCCATCTGCTTTAACCCTGGCAATATATCTTGGTCTTTCTTTGATCACCGCCGAATCATCGCTATTCTTATACAGCATAACGATCATTGTGCTGTCCGATTTCCCTGTCTCGGCAACGAACACCTTACCTGAAAGTTGAAGTGAGTCGAGCTGTTGTCCCGTTGAAAACAAATAAGTAAAATTTCTGTAGGGATTGCCTTCGTTAAGGTCTTTAAGTGCATTGCCAAAATCGAGAGAATAAGTGGTGTTCTCTTCCAGCGTATCCTTTAGCTCTATAGTAATGTTGCGGAGTTTGGATTGAACGATCGGCAGAATCTTGGGCATTGGCGAAACGATCAGGTTCTGCTGAATATTATCCAACTGCACATATTCGTCAAACTCGAATATGATCTTTTTACCCACGAATTTTTTTGTGGAATCGGGCGGGTTAACCCTTACCAGGAAAGGAGGAAGCGTATCGCGCGGTCCCCCGGTAGGAGGTATGATACTGGCGCAACCGGACTGGCTGGTGATGGCAGAAACTATAATAACAATCGTTAGCAGAAACGATACAACCTGTTTTATTTTCATACTTCTTCTTCTTCATTCACCTCGTGCAAAGCAATTTGCAGTTGGTTAGTTTTAATGAAATTACAATAATGACAATCTTTTGATCCGCAGCCGGTATAAAAATCGTGTTTCTGGATCCGGTTCCAGGTTTCCGTGATCTGGTTGGTTACCGTAGCGGTATCGGAGGCGTTGATGAGCAGTTTTCTTTTCTGGTATTTTTTCTTATTGTCGGGCTCTATAAAATCAAATTCCGAGCTCGCCACTGTCCATTCTTTCTGTCCATAATTATCCACCAGAATTTTATAAAATACCGCCTGCCTCCAGTAATCTCCGCCATGGGGTTGTTTTTCGCTGGGTGGTTCCAGTTTATCCTTCGACTTATCCGGATCGCCGGTTTTATAGTCTACTACGTTTACTTCTTTATTAAAAAATTCCAGTTTATCCAGTTGTCCTTTCAGGGGAACGCCATTCACCACCACATTTTTAATATTACGTTCGATAGCTACGATCTTATTCCATTGATGTACATACTGCCCGTAATAGTTCGATAATATTTCAAGACCATATTCCATTCGTCTGTCGAAAGCTTCTTTGACAAAGCTTTCCCGGTGGCGGCGCATATACCACTGAAAATCATTCAGCAAATCTTCTTTCGGCGGAAATTTTTCGGCGGGATCGGCTTTCATCTTTTCAAATAAGCGCTGAATGGCATAATGCACTGAGGAGCCAAATTCAGTAGCTTCATTTTTGGGCGACGGAATACGAATCAGGTTCTTAAAATAAAATTCCAGCGGGCAGCGTAGATAGTTATTGAGCGCCGTAACATTCATAACAAATTTATCGAGCAGCCGAGCAATGAAATCCGGCTCCATTTTTTCAATCTCCGGCGCTGCGGATTCGGCAAACTGCAATTGCTGGAACTCTGCAAGTATGGCGTTGTCAAGAACCACTTTTTCTACAGGCAGTTCATGCGCATCCAGGATTTCAGCAATGAACTGGGAAGGTTCAAGACCTCTTCCGTCATTCTGGAACAGCGAATACGTGATGAATAATTGTTTCTGCGCGCGGGTCAGCGCAACATAGAACAGCCTTCTTAATTCTTCTTCATCGCTTCCTGTTGGCCTGGAGCTGAACAGGGTATCGGGGAATTTATAACTGGAGGCGGGTTTACGTTTTTTCTCCCATAGGGAAGCATTACATCCCGCAAGGAAAACGTATTCAAATTCGAGCCCCTTGGAACCATGGGCGGTGAGCAGGTTTACGCCTTTTTCTGTGCCGCCCACCTGTACCAGAGGAATCGACACCTTGTTCTGTTTCATGAGGTCGATATTCGCGACCAGTTTCT
>JBDTVL010000084.1:0-7827 GCA_040007215.1 Flavitalea sp. | reverse complement strand
CATTAACTCTTTTATCGCCATTGGTATAATCCTGTTCTCCCTGCGACCAGCTGCCCAATCCGGGCGTATTCATCTGGCTTCCTTTTGGGCCTTCGGAACTGGTATAGCCGCTGATCTGGGGCAGGTAAGCTTCCAGGTCTTTGTAGGGAATAGCAGTGGTATCGCCTTTAGCTTTTCTTTCTTCCCAGCGGTCGGTCGACTTTTTGGATTCGGTCACTACATTGTCGGCCATTTTTTTCAGGTTCCCCATAGACTCCAGGAGACCGGGTTTATCGTTACCGCTTTTGCAGGCCACGGCAAAAAGAATAAGACAACATAGAGGGATAAAAGCTTGTTTCATAATAACAAATCTTAATTTGTTATTAAATGTAAATGTTTTACTCGTTACCGTTTAAAAAATCATGGAAAGCAGGCTGGTAAAGTTTTATGAAATTTGAAGGGCAATACGCTGAATAGCGCTACCTTTGCCCCCCAAAATAAAAGAAGGCCTTTCTAAACAAATTACGACTATGGCAACAGTAACAAGAGAAAATATTGGCATTTTAAACGATAAAATAACCGTGAAAATAGCAAAGGAAGACTATCTGTCTTCTTTTGAAAAATCGCTGAAAAATTATAGCAAGCAGGCTTCCATTCCAGGCTTCAGAAAGGGCATGGTTCCGGCAGGGATCATCAAAAAAATGCATGGGCAATCTGTTTTTACCGATGAAGTGCTTAAAACGGTAGAAAAAGAGCTGACCAATTTTATGACTACAGAAAAGCTCGACATTTTTGCCCAGCCTCTTCCACTGCCGGAAAATGACGCGCGCCAGATAGACGTGAACAATCCCAATGAATATGCTTTTTCATTTGAAGTGGGCCTCAAACCTGCATTCAGCGTTGCTGATCTTTCAAAGGAAAAAGTAAAGAAATATGTGGTGGAGGTAACCGATGAAATGGTTAACCAGGAGTTGGAAAGACTGCAGATGCGTCATGGAAAGATGACTGAACCGGAAGCGGTTAGTTCGGACGATCATGTACTCAATGTTACCTTCATGGAAACCGACGAAGCGGGTAATGAAATAGAAGGCGGCATTAAAAAAGAAAATTCACTGCTGGTAAAATATTTCGCGCCGGCGCTGAGAACCGAACTGCAGGGTAAGAAAAAAGAGGAGTCTGTCCAGATCCAGATAGATAAAGCCTTTGAAGGAAAAGAAAAAGACTGGGTAGTGGGCGATCTTGGCATCACCGCTGAAGAAGCTTCCGCAAAATTCTTTAAACTGCTGATCACTAAAGTAGGCTTTGTTGAGAAAGCGGAGCTGAATGAAGAATTGTTCAAAGCCGCTTATCCCGGCAAGGATATCGCCGATGAAGAAGCGCTGAAGAACGTGATCAGGGAAGAAATAAAAACGCATTGGGAACGCCAGGGCAGCAATCATCTGCAGCATGAGATCTATCACATCCTTCTCGAACATTCCGATATCCCTTTTCCTACCGATTTTTTAAAGAGATGGATGGAGAACGGAACAGAAAAGCAGAAAACGCCAGAAGAAGTAGAGAAAGAATTCCCTGAATTTGCGAACCAGTTGAAATGGTCGCTGATCACTGACCGGATCGGAACTGAACAGCATATTGAAGTAGGTCCGGAAGATATTAAAGAATTTGCCAAACAGCAGTTGTTCGGTTATATGGGCATGGGCGCCATGGATACAGATCAGCCCTGGATCACCGAATACATCAACAAGATGATGCAGGACAGAAAATTCATCGACGACTCCTATCACCGGATCCGCACTGAAAAGATTTTCAAATGGGCAGAAGAGTATGCAGCCAAAGAAGAGACGCCGATAAGCGCCGAAGATTTCAACAAGATATTGCAGGAGCATCAGCATCACCAGCATTAATATACTGTAAGGCCAGCCGAAAGCTGGCCTTCTGATTTAGTTTACGGTCAATCCCGGCTATCCATGAGGATCGTTTACCCGGTCTGACGCAGAATTATGCAAGTCTGTCAGTTATTTTGGCAGTTTAAAACTTTGGACGGAGATTTGGAAGGTAAAACGGAAATTGTACATTCGAAAATCAACTATATGGACCTTAAGCAAGAATTTGATAAATACGCGGTTAAGCATAAAGGCATTTCCTCCAATACCCTCAATGCCTATCATAAACACCAGGTTACCAATCTTACCCCTAATATTATTGAAGAACGCCCGATGAACGTTGCGGTTATGGACGTTTACAGCCGTCTGATGATGGATCGCATTATCTTTCTCGGATATCCTATCAATGATGAAGTGGCTAATATCGTTACCGCCCAGTTATTGTTTCTGGAAAGCACCGATCGTACCCGCGATATACAGATGTATATCAACTCGCCCGGCGGAAGCGTGTATTCCGGTCTCGGCGTGTATGACACCATGCAGTATATCACCCCGGATGTATCCACTATCTGTATAGGTATGGCCGCTTCTATGGGAGCGGTATTATTGACCGCAGGTGCGCATGGCAAAAGAACAGCCCTCAAACATGCCCGCGTGATGATGCACCAGCCCAGCGGGGCTATCGGCGGACAGGCAAGCGATATCGATATCACTGTAAATGAGATCAGGAAGGTTAAAAAGAACCTGTATGATATCTTGTCCTTCCATACCGGCAAAACGATGAAGCAGATTGAAAAAGACTGCGACCGCGACTACTGGTTAACGGCAGAAGAAGCAAAAGAATATGGACTGGTAGATGAAGTGCTGCTGATCAACCCCAGAAAAGATAAAAAACAATAGGCTTTACAGTTACCGTTTACGTTAAAAGGTAAAAAATAAAACAATGGATATATATTCAAAATATTTACATCAGCCTTTCAGAATGGATGATGAAGAGGAAGAGGACCCAAAAGATAAAGAGAAGCCAGATCTGGGCATGTTTAATAAGAAACTCGAAAAGTATTTTTTTGATACCAGGGCCGTATACCTCTGGGGCGTGGTAGATGATAAATCTGCCAGGGAAGTAACCACAAAAATGTTGCTGCTTGAAGCCGACAAACCCGGAGAAGAAATTAAGTTTTATATCAATAGTCCCGGCGGCGTAGTGACCAGCGGCATGGTGATCTATGATACCATGAAATTACTGAAGAGCCCTGTCAGCACCATTTGTATGGGATTGGCCGCCTCTATGGGATCGATACTGCTGAGCGGCGGCATTAAGGGCCGCAGGTTCATTTATACGCATGGCGAAGTAATGATCCATCAGCCCAGCCTTGGCGGACATATACAGGGCGTAAGCGTTGACCTGGAGATCACCGCTAAACAAACCCGCAGGGTAAAAGAGATCGGCGCCAGGATACTTGCAGAGAACTGCGGTAAGAAACCCGAGCAGATCATGAAGGATTTCGATCGCGACTATTGGATGGACGCGAAGGAATCTATCGAATACGGAATTGTAGACGAAGTGGTTTCAAAACTGTAACAGGCTGTTTTTCAAGTATTAAAGCAAGGCTTCCTGTTAACGGATTTCCGACAAAGACGTTTAAATTTGGAAGACGCAGGCTGGATGTCAGTATTATTAACATCTGTTGGACAAACCAGAAAAGTTCGGGACCTTTACAACAAGTACTTTTTCACTATGCCCCGGTTGGTGAGGGTTGATTAATGATTACAACATGGCAAAGACAACATTACATTGTTCATTCTGTGGCCGTAGCCGGGATGAAGTAAAGATTCTTATCGCAGGACAGGAAGGGCATATTTGCGAAAACTGCGTTGAGCATGCCCGTGAGATCATCGACCAGGAACTGATGGTGCGAAATGACAATCCCAGTCCTGCCCAGTTCAAACTTAATGTCAAGAAACCTGTGGAGGTAAAAAAATTCCTCGATGAATATGTTATTGGACAGGACGACGCTAAAAGAGTGCTGGCGGTAGCGGTATACAATCATTACAAGCGCCTGCAGCAGAAACCGGCCGATAATGATATTGAGATCGAGAAAAGCAATATCATCATGGTGGGTGAAACAGGCACGGGCAAAACTTTACTGGCTAAGACCATCGCTAAATTACTGAACGTTCCCTTCGCAATAGTAGATGCCACTGTATTTACAGAAGCCGGTTATGTGGGTGAAGATGTGGAAAGCATCCTTACCCGTTTATTGCAGGTATGTAACTATGATGTTACCGCAGCGGAAAGAGGAATTGTTTATATAGATGAAATTGACAAGATCGCCCGTAAAGGCGATAACCCTTCTATCACCCGCGATGTAAGTGGCGAAGGCGTTCAGCAGGGTCTGCTGAAACTGCTGGAAGGAACTGATGTACTTGTTCCTCCCCAGGGCGGAAGAAAGCATCCTGAACAAAAGCTGATCAAGGTAAATACGCATAATATCCTCTTCATCTGCGGAGGCGCTTTTGATGGCATTGATAAAGTGATCGCCCGCAGGGTGAACACCAATGCCATAGGATTCAATACCAATAAGGAACACCAGGAACACATGAAAAAGAATCTTTTGCAGTATGTTAATGCAAGAGATCTTAAAACATTCGGGCTTATTCCTGAATTACTCGGACGTCTTCCGGTGGTTACTTATCTTAACCCGCTTGACCAGGAAACGCTGCGTTCTATCCTGATAGAACCGAAGAATGCGCTGATTAAACAATACCGGAAATTATTTGAACTGGAAGGCATTAAGCTTACTATCGATGAGCCTGTTCTCGACTTTATGGTAGAGAAAGCGCTGGAATATAAATTAGGGGCAAGGGGACTTCGCAGCATCTGCGAAAGCATCCTTAATGACGCTATGTTCGAAATGCCTTCCTCCAAACAAACTACGCTGCATCTCGACATGGAGTATGCCGAAAAGAAATTCAACAAGAGTAAACTGAGCTTACTTAAAGTAGCTTAAAATAGAATAGCGTAATGACCGATCTGATAGAGAAGCTGAAGTTACAGGCAGGTATAACCGACGAACAGGCCCTCAAAGCCATTGAAGTGATCAAGAATTATACAAAAGAGAAATTTCCGATGTTCGGCGGGGCTATTGAAAATCTTTTCAAGAAATACAAGCCAGAGGATAAAGATGATTTTATAGACTGATCAATACTTTACTTCGCTAATATCAATCAATTTAATAGTGTAATATGAATACGCTTACTATTGAAAAGAAGAAATATGTTATTGTTCCTCAAAAAGAATATGAAAGTCTTTTAATAAAAGCCGCCAGGAAATCTGTTCCGGCAAAAAAGCTTTCGCTTGCGCAAGGAAGAAAACTTGCTCATCAATTAATCGATAAATGGTCAAAAGAAAAATAACTATTCTTGAACCAGCAGTGGAGGAAGTAGCGCGTATAGCGCTATTTATAGAAGGAAAAGGCTGCCAGAAACTGCAAAGAAGTTTGTCGATAATGCATTTACCTTTTTTGAGTATTTATCTCAAATCAATCTGACGCATAAGCCCTGCAAATACGTTGGATGGCATGAACTAAACTACAGGTGTGCAAATTTCAACAAGAAATATGTCGTCGCTTATATTGACAACTCAGATGAGGTAATAATTTGCAGCTTCGCCTTGCAAAAACTATTAAAGGTTAAAAGCTTTATTTAAGCGCTTCTCTCGCTATTACAATTTTCTGAATTTCTGAAGTTCCTTCGCCGATGGTGCATAGTTTACTATCGCGGTAGAATTTCTCCACGGGGAAATCTTTGGTGTAACCATAACCGCCGAATATCTGCACGGCATCGTTTGAAACATTTACTGCTACTTCGCTGGCATAATATTTTGCCATAGCTGCCTCTTTGGTCATGCCCACTCCCCTGTTCTTCATATCGGCAGCCTGGAGGGTAAGCAATTCTGCGGCCATGATGGTGGTAGCCATATCTGCGAGTTTAAAGGCGATTCCCTGGAAGCTGGAAATAGGCTTATCAAACTGGTGTCTTTCTTTCGAATACTGAACGGCTGCGTCATATGCGCCTTTAGCGATACCGAGCGACAAAGCGGCGATAGAGATCCTTCCGCCGTCGAGCACTTTCATAGCCTGCTTAAATCCATCGCCGACATTTCCGAGGCGGTTCGCGTCTGGGATACGGCAGTTATCAAATATCATTTCAGCGGTTTCGCTGGCTCTCATGCCGAGTTTATTTTCCTTCTTTCCTCCGCTGAATCCCGGGGTTCCTCTTTCCACTATAAATGCGGTGGCATTATTTTTTGCCCTGGCTTCGCCGGTGCGCGTCATCACTACCGCCACATCGCCGCTGATACCATGCGTTATCCAGTTTTTGGTTCCATCGAGTATCCAGTGATCGCCATCTTTCCTGGCTACGCATTTCATGTTGCCGGCATCGCTGCCTGTATTGGGTTCCGTGAGTCCCCAGGCCCCTATCCATTCTGCGGAGGCCAGTTTAGGAAGATATTTCTGTTTCTGCTCTTCATTACCGAAGTTCATAATATGCCCGGTACAGAGAGAATTATGAGCAGCAACGCTGAGTCCTATGGATCCGCATACCTTTGATATTTCTACAATGATGGTTACATATTCCTGGTAGGTTAAGCCGGCGCCGCCATATTTTTCGGGCACCAGCACGCCCATAAAGCCATGTTTCCCGAGTTCTTTAAAAAGAGCCACCGGAAACTCCTGGCTTTCGTCCCACTTCATAACATTCGGCCTGATATACTGTTGAGCAAAATCCCGGGCAGACTGCCCAACCTGCGAGGTCAACTCAGAAACTTCAAAGTTCATAACCTGCAAAATAATGCATTATTTAAGAGAATGTCAAGTGTTTACACTTATTAATGCCTTCTTGAAATACGGGCAATGCAGAAGTTTACCACCCAACAGGCCATCACCGAACGCCACTATCCTTCACCGACAGATAGGGGCGTATCTTTTCCAGATCGGAGGGCTGAAGCGATTGTATCTTATCCAGGTCAGCCAGCGACTGAAAAAGGCCGTGCTGCTTCCGATAACTGAGTATGGCCGATGCAATATTTCCCCGCAGGTAAGGATGGGCAGACAACTTATCCCATGGCGCATCATTGATATCGATCTTTTCCACCTCCCCCGGATTGCAGGTGAGCCACCGGGCAATAGCGGAATAGGTGGAATCCGGCAATCCGTATATTTCCCGTACCTGTTCAATGCGGTTAAATCCGCCCAGCTTTGAACGAAAAAGAACAATACGCGCCGCCAGCTTAGCGCCTATACCCGGCAGCGCAATGAAGTCGGCAGTATCTGCCTTATTGATATTAATAATGGCTGTTTTCCTGAAAGAATGGTTTTTTAAATTCCCTTTAAGCCCGCTATCAGCGGGCAGGATGTGCGCCTGTCCGGACCTCTTGAAAGTATGGACTGCCGCCAACCAGGATGGCCCGTTATCCCTTTCATAATAATTTTTGCCGCCCTTTATGCCGCCCCGCGGATATTGTTCCCTGTAGTACCTGCTATTGCCATAGCTGCTTTTGTCAGATGTATTGTACCTATAAGCGCTCCGGTAGCCTGCCTTTCCTCCAGGCGCTTCTCTTTCCCGGTACCGGGAACTATATCCGCCTGTTATACCTTCCCTGAAAGGATAAGCCGGGGCCCTGAGTTCGCGCCCGTAGGCAGCCAGTTCTTGTTTATCTTCCGGATAACGCTCTTCTTCACCGGGTTTTAGCCGGTAGTCGGAATAAACCCGGCGGCTATACCGATCATCCCTATACGCAAATGGCGGGTTGCCGTCGCCCCTGTTTTTCTCTCCTGCCTCTTTTACGGGCGCAGCGGTTATAACTGCTTTTGGAAACAGCTCCGGCGCCACCGCGATCAGTAGTATCAGTACAACCAGCGTAATAACGCCGTTTCGTTCGCGTTTGGTAAATGTTATATAT